>CAVODA010000101.1:0-5941 GCA_963694265.1 Dehalococcoidia bacterium | reverse complement strand
CCCCCAAATGCCAACGGTCCGTTGACGGCCCGGATTTACGTTGGACAAAATCCAAAGTTGAAAGCCAAATCATATTTGCTACAACTAATTGGAGAAAACCATGACAATGTCCGGATCCATCAGGGTTGGAACTGCGGGAATTGCCGTCCGGGCTGCTAATAAAGGCCGGGCCAGGTTTCTGCTGTTCAAAGGCCGGGAAGACAACATGGGGAATTGCTATTTTGGCGGATGCGACGTTTCAGCGGTGGATGGGATGTCACTCATCCCCGGCGAGCTTATCCAGATAGAACTCAAGAACGCGATTCCAGCGTCTCAATTCTGGATCGACTCCGCCCACAACGGGGATCAGATAGATTTCATCGGCAATGAATGACGGTTTGGGCCGGGTAGGCCTAATGACTGTCGGCAGCTAGACGTTTTACGTTATGTAAAGCCGCCAGCGAAAACTGCTAGTTGCTGCCTGCTGAGCCAACAACTGTCAGCGGTCCATCAAGGGAGATGAGCAATTCCTCTATTTCGTGCAGCAAGTGGTCCAGGTTCCATCCCTGGGCCGCTGAAACTAAGATTCCAGACGCCACTTCTTGCATCGGCTGACCGTTGGGAATAATCCCTGCAATGTCGTCAGCCCTTTCAGATTCCTGAGCGGCCATAAGGTCCATCTTGTTCATCACCAACAGCCGGGGACGGTCTTCCAACCCCAGGTCTTTCAGTGTTTTTTGCACCACCAAGGTCTGCTCTTGGGCCTTGGGGTGGGTGACGTCAATCACGTGGAGCAGGATGTCGGACTCGCTTAGTTCTTCTAGAGTGGCCCGGAACGCGGCAACCACGCTAGGAGATAGCTTCTGGATGAACCCCACAGTGTCGCTAAGCAATAGGGGTGCGCCGGAGGGTAGCCGAATGCGCCTGGTAACCGGATCCAGAGTGGAAAATAGCTGGTCTGCAGCCGTCACTTTAGCGTCGCTTAGCGCGTTGAAAAGCGTGCTTTTACCGGCGTTGGTATAGCCAACAAGGGTGGCCATGGGGATGCTGGATTTCTTGCGACGCTCCATGTGGATATTCCGGCGTTTGCTCACGGCATCCAGTTCGGCCTTAATCTTTTTTAGCCGATTTCTCACCAGGCGGCGGTCGGTTTCAATCTGGGTTTCACCTGGGCCTCTGGTGCCGATTCCGCCTCCCAAACGCTCAAGGTGAGACCACTGGCCTGCCAGCCGAGGTAGCAAGTATTCATGCTGGGCCAGTTCCACTTGCAGCTTGCCCTCATGGGTGGAGGCATGCTGGCCAAACACGTCTAGAATCAACGCCGTTCGGTCAATTACCTTGCACTCAAGAGATTTTTCCAGGTTGCGTTGTTGCGCCGGGGTGAGTTCGTCGTCGAAGATAACCACGTCGGCTTCGAATTCGGTCATCAGTTCTCGAATCTCGTCAACCTTGCCGGAACCCACGTAGGTGGAGCCAAGGCGATTGGCCCTTTGAGTAACGCTACCGACAACCTGAGCGCCGGCGGTATTGGCCAGGTATTCAAGCTCAGAGAGAGTGTCTTCCAAAGACCATAGGTGCTCCCGGCGGTTCATCTCTACCGCAACGAGAATCGCTTTTTCCGGTTCGGGTTCCACCGGAATCGAGGAGAATTTTTCTCTCTTTGAAGAGCGTTCAGAACGTTTTGAGATATGGCCCTCTCTTGCCGAGTTTTCCTACTTTTCGGCGGGCGCCTATTTGCCCGCCGGTGCCTACTTGCCTGCGGGCGGTGGAATCTTCCAAGTCTCCATCCGCTGGCAGCCTTTTTCAACCTGCTCGTCCGGGGTGGTCAGGGACAGGCGGATATAACCCTCGCCGTATTTACCGTAGCTGGACCCAGGCGTGACCACAACGTCCAGTTCTTCCAGCAGCAACTGGGCCATTTCCGCGGAGGTATAACCCTCCGGAACCTTCGCCCAGATGTACAAGCTAGCACGGGGAACATCAACGCTCATGCCCATGGCCTGAACAGCCTTAATAACCCTGTCACGACGCCAAGTGTAGGCTTTCAGGTTGTCAGCCACACAGTCTTGAGGGCCGGTTAGAGCCTCCATGGCCATTTCTTGGACGGCCTGGGGGACGCCAGAATCTATGTTGGCCTTGATCTGGAACAGAGCCTTGATCATGTCAGCGTTGCCCACGGCCATTCCGATGCGCCAGCCGGTCATGTTGTAGCTCTTGGAAAGGGAGTGGAACTCCACGCCAATGTCTTTGGAACCGGCCACTTGCAAGTAGCTCATGGGCAGGTAGCCGTCATAGCCAACCTCGCTGTAGGCGGCGTCATGTAGCAGGGCAATGTCATTTTCTTTGCAGAACGCGATTGCCGACAGGTAGTCTTTTTCGCCGGCGGTGGCGCTGGTGGGGTTATTTGGGTAGTTCAGCCACATCACCTTGGCGGCACGGGCCACGTCAGCCGGGATGGCGTCATAATCAGGGAGCCAGCCATTCTTCTCGTATAGCGGCATGATGTGGGCTTCGGCCCCAGCGAACATTGTGCCGACGCCGTAGACGGGGTAAGCCGGGTCTGGAATCAGGGCGATGTCACCGGGATCCAAGAACGAAAATGCAGCGTGGGCGATTCCCTCTTTGGCACCAATCAAAGGTAGGATTTCGGTATCCGGGTCCAACTTCACGTTGAATCGAGTGTCGTACCACTGGGCAAAGGCCCGGCGCATCTCAGGCAGACCATCAGTCTCAGGGTAGCGGTGGTTGGGCGCGTGCTGTGCCGCAGTCAACAACCGGTCGATGATGGGCTGGGGGGTTGGGATGTCTGGGTCACCGATGCCAAAGGTAACTACGTCGGCTCCCGCGGCCCGCTTCTCAGCGATAATCCGCGAAATCTCTACAAAAGGATACGGGGACAGTTTCCCCAAACGGTCGGAAAATTTCACCATCTCGACTTCAGTTCTCCCTGTTTATTGATTGAATCGACCGTCTTACGGTCTCTCAAATTCATTTCTAGTAATTCCCAAATCGCGAATTATCGCGCTTAGGGTACCAGGTTTCAGGTCCCGGCTTCTCTAATTGGGTATGGTTGTTCGCTGGCGGTTGACAGGGTTGATCCAGATTTCGTGGTCGCCCCTAGCTGTTCGGTCAAACTCACACCCCAACCGGCGTAATCTTCTGGTTAACTCACGGTAGTTCAAACCGCTACGGTAAATTCTCCCGGAACATCAGTGCTCGTGGTCTCAATGGACATTGCTTCGACTTCCGGTGGCAGTGAGTCTCCATTAGACTTGTACGAATCTATGAATCCAGCCGCGACGCTTTGAAGGTTTTCCATTACTTCCGTGGGGGTATCGCCCCAAGCCCGGCAACCGGGCAATGACGGAACCTCGACCATGAATCGGTCTTCGGTCTCATCGCTGGGTTGGTGAATGACTAGTGAAAGTTTGTACAGTTTCATAATTGCATCCTCCGATACTAGGTCCATTCCCCGGAAAATACTTCTTCTGCGGGGCCTTCTAGGTAGACCTCACCTTGGCCGTCCCAGTCCACCTTGAGGGTGCCACCGGGCAGTGTTATGTCAACGGTGTGGCCGGTGTGCCCGTCAAGGATCGAAGCCACTGCGATGCCACAAGCCCCGGTGCCGCAGGCCAGAGTTTCTCCGGAGCCCCGCTCCCAAACGCGGGCAGTCAGGTGATCCCGGCTGTCTATATTCACAATCTCAAAGTTGACCCGCCGAGGAAAGATCGAATGAGTCTCCACTTTGGGCCCAACGGTCAGCAACGGGAAATCAGCCACCGGAGTGTCAATGAAGGTGACAGCGTGGGGGTTACCCATGGAAACAAAGCTCAACGGCAGGTCATGTCCGTCCATTTCAAAAGGGAATTCCAGCACCGGACCGGCTCCGTATTCTCCGGCAGGATCCAACGCCACTGGAACATCTGATGGGTTGAAGATTGGCAGGCCCATGGATACTCTTGCCCCGGTAACCAAGCCGTATTCAGTGATGGGCACGATGTTCCGAATGCCCGCTAGGGTCTCAACACTTACCGAGCTCGTTGAGCCGGAAACAATGCTGCGGTCAACGGCGTATTTAACGAAGCACCTGATGCCATTGCCGCACATCTCTGCCTCTGAGCCATCAGCGTTGAACATGCTCATCCGGAGGTCGGCTACTTCAGAGTCTTTAATCAGTATCAGACCGTCGCTGCCAACACCAAAATGGCGGTCGCTCATGCGGCGTGCCAACTCTGGCCAGTCGCGGTCTTCGGAGCGCGCATCGACATACACATAGTCGTTGCCAGCGCCGTGCATTTTAGTGAATTTCATGTCTGGGCTCCTAGTGGGACGGGAGGCTCATTGTAACACAGGGCTGGTCTCAGACAGGTACGCCGAAACCACCTCAAAAGCCTTTTCCAGTACGGCTGGATCTGCAGCATCCAGCCATGTAATACGGGGGTCTGAAGGCTTGAACCAGGTGTACTGGCGGCGGGCCAGCCGGTGGGTCTGGGTCTTAGTGCGGTCTACGGCTTCATCCAGCGACAATTCGCCGGTCAAGTGTTGACCCAGCTCCCGGTAACCAGGGCTATCCAGGGAGCCTTCCCCCATTGGGTATCCCGCCTCAGCCAGCCGTTCCACCTCCGCTAGGAAACCGGCCGCCATCATCGCGTCCACCCGGTCGTCGATACGCTTGTAGATGGCTTTTCGCTCCATAGTCAAGCCCAACACTAAATAATCGCCGGTCACAGGTTCTTTTTGGCCTAACTCGGACGGCTTCTGATTGGTGATGTGGAAGATCTCCAGAGCCCGGATTACCCGACGCACGTTCCGGGCGTCTAGGGCGTCGGCGCGGACGGGGTCGATCTGGCGCAACCGGTCATGTAGTAACTGACCGCCGCCATCAGCCCCAGCTTCTGTTTCTAGGGCGGCCCGGAACTCGGGATCCGGCGGGACTGCGGGGACAGACTGGCCTTCCAGCAAAGCCCACACATACTGGCCTGTGCCGCCCGCAGCCAGGGGCAGTTTACCCCGGCTGATTATGTCATCTGCCGCAGCTTGGGCCAGGGGCAAGAAAGCGCCCAGCCCAAAGGATTCGGAGGGTAGTAAGAGGTCAAGTAGGTGGTGGGGCACAAGTGCTAGTTCTGCCGGAGTTGCTTTGGCCGTGCCGATGTCCATTTGTTTATAGACTTGGCGGCTGTCGGCGTTGATGACCTCGCCGTTAAACCGCTGGCACAGTTCCACGGCCAAGGCGGTCTTGCCCACGGCGGTGGGGCCAACTACGGCGATTCGGGGTCGAGTATTGGTCGGCACGTCAGAAACTACGCTTCAAAAAGGTCTGACTATGCCTAGGCCTTGGCTGCAACTACGGCAGTGGCTACCTGAAGAAACTGGTCGGCCTGGAGCGCCGCTCCGCCAATCAGTCCGCCGTGGATGCAGTCTTGGGCCGCGTAATCACCGGCGTTGCCACCGTTCATGCTACCGCCGTAAAGCAGGGAGATGTTGTCGGCTGCGCCTGAGAAGATTCTGTGTAGGGTCTCTAGAATCACCCCACCAATGATCTCAGCGGCAGTCTCCGGGGTGGCCGACTGGCCAGTTCCAATGGCCCAGATTGGCTCGTAGGCGACGATTAGACCGGTGGCGTCGCTAATTCCCTCGAGTCCCGCGCGGACCTGCCCGCTGATGAAGTCTGAGGCTTGACCGGCCTCCCTCTGTTCCAGGGTCTCGCCGACACACATGATGGGCCTCAATCCGGCTGCCTGGGCTGCTTTGACCTTGAGGTTGACCGATTCGTCGGTCTCGGCAAACATTTGGCGGCGTTCCGAATGGCCGATAATCACGTAGTCGCAGAGTCCTTGCAGCATCCCCGGCGAAACCTCACCAGTAAATGCGCCAGACTCCTGGAAATGCATGTTTTGAGCGCCCACTTTGACCGCAGAACCCTTGATCGCATCGCTGACAGCGACCAGGGATATGGCCGGCG
>CAVODA010000100.1:0-5960 GCA_963694265.1 Dehalococcoidia bacterium | reverse complement strand
AGCGGAAGAGTCTTGCCTTCCAGGTTGGGCGACAACATCATGTCGTGATCTTCACCAAGTCGCCGGAGCTGTGCCTCCGTGGTGATCCCTTCAGACATCAAGACGGCAATCATCCGAGACGCGTCTGAAATGGTGCTGCCGCCAACGCCCACCAGAGTATCCACACCTTGGGCCACGGCCAGATTGGCAGCCTCGACCGCGGAGTACAGGGGCGCACGCTGGGGCAGGTTTGAATACACACCAGCCGACATATCACCCAGGGCGTCGTTAACCCGGCGGACCGTGTCGGTTTTTTCCGCCACGGTTTTGCCGGACAGCACCAATACCCGTTTGCCGCCCAGCTTTCGGACCTCTTCTTTCAATGAATCGACTTTGCCGTTGCCGAAGACGATGCGTGAGGGAACAGTAGGGTCAAACTCGCCTTGCAGCAAATTTCGCTGGGTCATGTTTTTCTCTCCGGTGCCTATTGATTTATCGTGGTAATTTTCAAGAGGTTTTTCGAAATTTAGCCTGAAAATTAATCCGACAAGGGAATGATGATAGTGAACCGGTCTTCATCGCCAATGACCCGTGTGGAGTGGCCGGTGCCCTCCATGTCTTCGGCCAGCAGCACTGTTCCTGGGCCGTATTGCTTCAGGGTGCCATCTGGCAGGCCCAGCTCCACGGAACCCGTCAGCGAGATGCTGTACTGGCGGCGCGGTGCGGTGTGGAAGTCCAAGAAATACCCGGCCTTGACAATTCGGAATGATATCCCAGGTGTTTGCTCCACCGGCGAGGCCAGGCCGTAAGCCCCTTCGGTGTCGGTGAATTCCGTCATCTCGAACTCTCGCTCTTCCATTACAGATATGCCTTCCGGCCCGGTGAAAATATGTACATATTTAGGCATTTTCCTCTCCATTTATGTCCTGGCGTTATATGCTGGCAGCGGGTGGCTTTCAGCTATTTAATATTTGGCGCTACTTTTTCGTTCAACAATCGGACGGACTTTATCTGGTGCTCTAACGGAACACTGCAGCCAAAGTTGACCTCGTAGATTACTTGGGTGATACCCAGTTCTTCTTGAAGTTCCTGCAGCCGTTCCACCACTGACTCGGGTGTCCCGTGAATCACCATGTTGTCCATCACGTCCTCATAAGTCATGGCCTCCAAACGCTGTGCCTGGAGGGCTCGGTCATCGTTCGCTGGAATTCCCTCTTGGCCGACGGATTCTTTGATGACATTGATTAGACGTTGCATCTGGAACATGGTACTTTCTTTGGGCTCCGAGTAGGCTTCTTCCTTGGTCTCAGCCACGTATACCGGCACTCGGAGACCAACATCCACTGGCCCGGTGTGCCCAGCCTTCTTCCGAGCCTCATGGAACTCGGCCACCAGAGGTTTCAGGTCCAGCATGTTGGTTACTCGGGACGGGTTGATGAAAATGGGATAACCCATCCGGCCCACCAGTTCAAATGTGTCGGTTGATGTTGCCCCGATCCTGATGGGAGGGTGGGGTTTTTGTAGTGGCTGTGGCACCACTGAGATTTCGTCAAACTGATAGTACTTTCCGTGGAAGGAGAACTTGTCCATGGTCCAGGCCTTAAGAATAATCTCAAGACACTCATCAAATCGTTCTCGACTCTCAGCGTAGTTGAGGCCGTAGCCCTGGTAGATCCTGGGAAAGGCGGCCCGGCCAATGCCAAAGTCCAATCTGCCGTCGCTCAGGTGGTCCAGTGTGGCGATTTCCTCGGCGATCTGCACCGGGTTTCGCAGTGGCAGGACGTGTACCGCCAGCCCTATTTTTACCCTCTTGGTTCGCGCGGCAATGGCTGCTGCCACTGTCACCGGGGCCGACAAGACTGACCTACCCGGATTGAAGTGGTACTCGGCCAGCCAGATCCCCTCTGAACCAGACTCCTCTGCTGCGTCAATCAGCTCCATGGAATCTTTGAATATTTGCGGCTGCGTGGTGGTTGAATTTGCCGGAAATTCAACAAAAAGTCCAAACTCCATCTGAAGCTCCCGCAGGCATTAAAATCAACTCGCCAATTCTACCACCAGCTCAGCTGGCTTTGTCGCTTCGCGGGGTGTTGGCGCATGAGTTAGATTGCTGATTCAACCTGTTGATGAAGGTGTCGAATCCAGCGGCGTAGGAGTCGGTCGGACCTTACGGTGAACAGAGACGTGAACACCATGCGGTAGACCCACCGGCGGCTCACTTTGATTTCAGAGTCGCGCTCCAGCCAGTTTTTGCTGCGGGCCAAGCGGGCCAGCGTGGCCAGACCCAATAAGAGTGGCCACAAGCAGGCCAGTCGCAGGCGCACTGAGCGCCGCGGTATCGCCAGCAAATAATCTTCGGCAGCCTCAAAGTGGCCCAGGGCTGTTTGCACCCAGGGAACCAGAACCTGCCTGGCGCGTTCTTCGTTGGATTGGTCCAGTAGGTCTTCAGGAGTCAGACCTGATGCGGCCAGTTCGTCGGCTGGCAGGTAGCACCGCCCCATACGCAGGTCGCCGGGGATATCCCGCAAAATATTGGTTAGCTGCAGCCCCTTCCCAAACATGACCCCTTTTTGCGACATCTCAGCGGTGTCCCAATGGAACAAACCAGGTTCGTTCGCCGTTGTCACCTTAGTCCAGAACTCGCCCACGCAGCCGGCTACCAGATAGGTATAGCGGTCCAGGTCGGCAGCGGTGGGAAAAGAGGTCAAATGCCTGGAGTCCTGTCCCGCGAACACGTCCAGGTCCATCTCCATGCCTTCGATCAACGTGCCAACCACCCATCTGACCTGCTCTCGGTCAGCGAGATTCATGGACTCCAGCATGGAGAACGACTCAACCAGAGATGAAAACAATGCCCGGTCTTTAGGGGACGACAATGTGTCCACCGACTTGGCGGATAGTTCCTGCAATGTTGCCAAATCTGCCGGACCAGCCACTTGGACTCGCAGGGTTAGCAGACCTTCCAGGCGAGAGCCTCTGAGTCCGCTGTGCTTGCGGTCAGCAATAGTATCAGCGGCCCTGGCCAACAGATAAGCCAGACCAATCGACTCTCTGAGATTTTTGGGCAGGACGCGTAGAGTGAGGTAGAACGAGCGGGAAACGCCCTTCAGGACGCTCTTCAAAATCCGGTTGCGGTTGTTGGCGGTCACGCCTGGAAGCCCGCCAGAATTCGTCTGCGACATGACGACCGATCAACCGGGCTACCGGGCCGGCGCGGCAACCTCCGGAGAGGTGAAGTGACGTCGCTCGGTGTTCCCTACAGCCTCGGCCACCATCTCATCCACAGAGAGGGTTTCCTCCAATCGCAGCACAGTGTCCAAATCGGCCCTGGTCTCCGGGTGTTTGGGCACAAAGAGCGAACAGCAGTCTTGGTCGGGAAGAATGGAAGTTGTGAATGTGCCGATTTTTTGGGCCATGTCCACAATCTCTTCTTTGTTGGCTCCAATCAGTGGCCGCAAGATGGGCATCCCAGCGCAGGCGTCCACCACAGCGATGTTTTCCAGGGTTTGAGAGGCCACCTGTCCGCAACTCTCGCCGGTGATAATGGCCTTGGCGTGGTTGCGACGGGCCAGCTCCTCAGTGATTCGCACCATAAACCGGCGGTAGAGCACGATCCGGTAGGAAGGCGGGCAGGTGAGAATGATTTTTTTCTGGATCTCGGCCAGGGGTGCCATAAATAGGTTGGACTCGTACTGGTGTTGCGTAAGGTGCTCAACCAGGTCAACTGCCTTTTCTATAGACGTGCGATCGACCAGCGGATAGCTGTGGAAATGGACATACATTGGCTGGCAGCCCCGTTTCATCATCTGCCAAGCCGCTACTGGAGAATCGATTCCGCCAGACAACATCACTGCAATTTTGCCACTGACTCCCACCGGCAGTCCGCCGTGGGCTCTGACTTCTTCGAAATAAACCAAAAATCCGCTGGTTTGGATATCAACGTAGATGCACAGGTCCGGGTACTTGAGACTCACCTCGGCCCCAGTTAGTTGTTGAACAAAGGCCCCCAAATCACGGTTCACCTGCGCCGAGTTCATGGGAAACCGCTTATCGGCTCGGTTGGTGGAGATGCGGAAAGATTTAAAGATACGGCCTTCCAGAAATTCGGGAATCCTGGCCTTCAGCCCGTCCAGATCCTGCGGCAGTTCGTAGGCCTTGTAGAACTTGGCCACGCCAAAGACTTCTTTCAAGCGCGAACTTACCTCCGGCCAGCATTGTTCATCAGCCAGGGTTAATCCAACCATCAGTTGGCCCTTCCATACCTTTTCAACACCTGTCCCCCGGGTGGCTATGCGGAGATTTTCGGTCAATTTCCGCATGAACCAGGGTCGGTTCTTGCCCTTAAGAGCTAGTTCGTGGGTCTTTACAATTGCGTGCGATTTGAGGTCATTCATACCGGGATATTGTACCTGATAAATGCCATAATACCCTCAAGCCCAATTGGAAATTCGAACCCAGTATTTACTCTTAAAATCCTCGATTAAAACCCCAATTTTAAAATTCACATCTAAAACACTGAACGACCGAAAACCGGTCAACGGAAAAGGCACTGATCAACTAAACTGGTTCTTTTCAGCCAAAGGGGGAACAAACATGACTACTCTCATTCGAAATATTCCGATCAACGCCGCGCTGGGAACGCGGTCTCTCCTCTGGCTGGTTGCCTTCGGTTCGTTGGCGGTTTTGCTCGCTCTGTTGACCAAGATAATCATCGACAACCCAGCCCCGTCTCAGGACATTAGAGTCATGAACTGGATCGTCGGCTGGGATATTTGGGGTCTTACTCCCCTCTTAGAATTGGTATCGACAGTCACCGACAAGTGGGCCGGTGCGATTTACGTCGCTGTTGCCACAACGTTTCTACTATCGCTGGGTAAAACCAGGGTAGCCATGGTCTTTACCGGTATCGGACTCACCGTCGGATTGGTGGCAGTCCTGGGTGACTTCACCCTTGGGGAACTGGTTGATCGAGGCCGACCATTGGCCTCGTCAGACAACCATTCTTCAGCGTTTCCCAGCGGTCACGTCTTCGCCAGCACGGTATTTTTCGGATTCGTCAGCTTCCTGGCCGTTTACTACCACTTGAAACCCAAACTGCTGCTGCCGCTGTTGGTCATATTGGGAACGGCTGTAGTGCTGGTGGGTCTTTTTAGGGTCCACGTCCAGGCCCACTTTCCAAGCGATGTAGCCGCTGGCTATCTGCTAGGCGGCCTCTGGTTAATGGTGGTCATTCCCACGTTCCTTTGGATACGGAACACCAGCTGGATGTCAGCTTGGCAGAGCAAAGAAAATTACCCGACGTGGCCTGTAAAAATTGCAAGGTGGCAAGCTCAATAGCCAGTGTTGTCGTGCTGGACCCTGTCGGAGGCACCGCGACCAAGGTTTATACGCCTCCGCCGTTGGTCCGGATACTTTATTGGATGGCTTATCGAGCCAAATTCCCCTACGAAACTAACAATGCCGCTCTAGTATCTGGAAAATACCGCCGTCAAATCGCCAGCCTACTGACACTGCATCGCTTCGGCAAGGACTTGGTGGCCCCGGTGACGACCATTGACTGCGGACACGGCGACTGCCGGTTCGTGACCGAGTTCATACCAGGTGAGGCCGCAGAGAACGACGCGCCAGCCCAGAAGTTCACGGGTGAGGTATCTGAAATCTTTGCGGAAGTCAGTCTGGCAGGTCGATCACGAACCGGCAGTCGCCACGCCCACACCAACCCGATACAATCGGCCAGCAGCGACTACACGATCATCGACCTAGAATCTGCGGCAATCAGCTTGTTCCTCGCGCCAGGACAGTTCCGATCTTCGTAGAAGAGTGGAAACCTGCCGGTCTTTGACGACATCGACTTCCCGTGTCTCAAGGCATTCACAATCACCAACGAAGAGGCTCTTGCCAAGACTCTTGGAGCCGATGGATTGGCGGCTTTGCGGCACGCCACCGACCACGCACAAGAGGCCATTGAAACGTGGAAGACA
>CAVODA010000099.1:0-5967 GCA_963694265.1 Dehalococcoidia bacterium | reverse complement strand
ATTATTGTCTAGAGTTCAAACTCTTTTATGTCTGGCGATATGGTCAATTTGGCTCCGGTCAGTTGTTGCACCTCTTCTGGTGTCCAACCCGGGGCCACTTCTTTGAGGATGAGTCCCTGACCGTCACATTCGATGACTGCCAGGTCGGTTACGATCAAATAAACGCACCCTTTGCCGGTCAACGGAAAGGTGCACTCCTCGACTACCTTGGGTTCGCCGTTCCGGTCGGTGTGCTCCATGGCCACGATCACCCCGGCGGCCCCGGCGGCCAGGTCCATGGCACCACCCACGTTGCCCACGCCCCGTTGTGGCAGCATCCAGTTGGCCAGGTCTCCGGTGGCTGACACCTGATGGGAGCCCAAGACCGTCACGTCTACATGCCCGCCTCTAATCATGGCGAAAGCCTCTGCGGAATCGAAAAAAGACATCCCGCCAACCGGCTCCAAGTACTGCCCGCCAGCGTTTATCAGGTCAATGTCTTCATTGCCCTCATCAGCCAGTGGCCCACAGTTTAAGATTCCGCTTTCACTGTGGTAGAACACGGTGCGGCCCTCCGGCACAAAGCTGGACACCATGGTGGGGATACCGATGCCCAGGTTGACGTACGCGCCGTCAGGCAGCTCTTTGGCAACCCGCATGGCCACGATTTCCCTGGGCAGACGCTCTTTATCGGCTAACGATTCCATCAGTTGGACCCTTTTTCTGTTAGTTGATTAAATGGTCTATTAAATATTCGATTAAATCTCAAGGTACGCCGAGAAATCGGCAGGCCGGACCACAATTCGGTCAATAAATAGACCGGGTGTAACTATCTCTTCTGGACCCAGTTGGCCGGGTTCGACAATCTCATCTACCTCCACCACAGTTATCTTGGCGGTGGTGGCCATCACTGGGTTGAAGTTTCGAGATGTTCCCTTGTAGACCACGTTGCCCAGCGTGTCGGCTTTGTAGCCCCTGATGATGCAGAAATCCGCCTGCAGCCCTGTTTCCAGGATGTAGTCCTTGCCGTCAATTGTCCGGGCCTCTTTGCCCTCGCCAAGCAGAGTACCGGCGCCGGTGGGCGTGTAGAACGCCGCAACTCCGGCTCCACCGCTACGGAGCCGCTCCGCCAACGTTCCTTGGGGCACAACCTCAAGTTCGGTCTCACCACGGTTGTAGGCCTCTTCAAAGGCGCTGGGGCGGGAGGCTGACGGCGATACCGGGTAGGACGCAGTGGCTTTCACAACCTGGTTGTTCTCAACCAGGATGCTGTGGTCGATGATGTTGGGCGCACCGAAGGCGCTCATCCGGGCAATCCCGGCTGTATTACTTATCAATTGGAGGCCTTTTACCCCAACGTCACGCAGTCCGACCATCAGATAGTGCGCCATGCCACCGGGGCCAGCAAACCCATCCACGTTGATAATCGAGCCCTCCGGGACGTCACTAAGGGCTTCAACGGCGCTGGTGTAGACCTTGTTGGTCGGTTCCAGAGTTGGGACGTTGAAGGTCATTTCTTTCAGATCAGATGACACAGTTAATGGTGCGTCCGTCATGGCAATGACTTCTTCAGCCGTCCAACCGGGGGCCGTCTCGACTAGTTCCAGACCGGCAGCGGTCACTTTGATTACTGCCACGTCAGTGATGATTATGTTAACTTTGCCAGCGCCATCCACGGGAAGGCTGCACTGACTGACAATGTTTGACCGGCTTCCCGGATATTCGTGCGGCATAACGGCAATGACTGTTTCCGCTCCGTAAGCCATGTCCACCGCGGATCCCGGAGCCAACAACCCTGCAGTTTCTTCTGAAGTCCAATGGACAAAATCGCCATTGACGGCCACCTGAGACGGCTGCAACACTGCGATGTCGGTGTGCCCGCCCCGGAGGATACCGGCAACGTCCACCACTCCCGTGAAAGACCCGCCAGGCAGCAGGGCCACGGCGTTTCCACCGGCATCCACTGCGCTGTGTTCAGCTCCGCTTTTTTTAACTCCCAAGGTAAACCCCAAGGCCCCGCTATCGGCAATAAACCATACGGTGTCTGTCTCCAGAAGTGCACCGGGCAGATGGCAGGGCAGACCTGGCCCTAAGGCGACGACCGCACCGGAGAATAGTTCCTGGGACATACGTTGGGCGATGCTGGCGGGTTCTAAATGGGTTCCTGGCATTAAAAAATTCTCCTGTGATTAGGCGGACAGAACGAGACGGTCTATAAAGATGGCCTGGGTTATCACCAGTTCCGGGTCTATGCCACCAGGCTCGTGGACCGCGTCGACTTCAACGACAGTTACACCAGCAGCCATGGCCATGGTTGGGTTCCAGTTACGGGCAGTGCCGTCATAGACCATGTTGCCCAGGGTGTCTGAAGCCATGGCTCTGAGCAGGGCGAAATCAGCCTTCAGGGCCAACTCCAAGACGTGTTCACGGCCATCATATTGGCGGACCTCTTTGCCCTCAACGAACCTGGTACCGGAGCTGCTGGGCAGGAACACGCCGCCAATGCCTGCGCCGCCAGCTCTAAGCCGCTCTGCCAATACGCCTTGGGATACTACTTCAACCTCCAGCTCGCCAGACTGCCACCGCTCTTTCACGGGGCCGCCGTGCGTCGGGTGAAAGGGCATGGGCGAGATCATTTTTTTGACCTGCCCACCGGCAACTAGGTCGGCCACGGTAAAATCGCCCGGCTCTTGAATCCAAGCGCCTTGGCAGATGAGCGTCAAACCTGAAACCCCGGTTTCAGCCAGGCCACAGAGCAATTTTTGCGGGATGCCGCAGCCAGCGAATCCGGCAACCAGCACCGTAGCATCATTGGAAATACCTTCCAGGGCGGCAAGGGCAGAAGAATAAAGCTTGCCCTGCTTAATTGGATCGCGGGGGGAATTTTCCGGAGTACTGGTCATGGGTATTTTCCTGTGTGCCTGTTTTGCCTGTTTTAGCCATTCTAGGAGGTTTCAGCAGGCACGCATTATAGCGGCTTATCGGCGGGCGTGGGCAGACGTATTTTTAAATCAGCCCTTGTTCCCGGACAAAAAACTGCCCCGGTTCTTCTTATGGAAGAACCGGGGCAGTTTTGGTTCGCGAAGTGTGGTCGGACTCCTTAGAAGTCCATCCCGCCACCAGGGGGCATCTGCGGCATTGCCGGTGTTGCCTGCGGAATCTCGCTGATCACGGACTCAGTGGTGAGTACCATGGCTGCAACGCTGGCCGCATTCTGGAGGGCAGATCGGGTTACCTTAACCGGGTCAACGATGCCACGTTCCATCATGGGACCGTATTCACCGATGTCGGCGTCGTAACCGTAGTCATCAGCCTGCTGTTTGACCTGGTTGAGGACAACTGCGCCCTCGAACCCGGCGTTCTCGACAATCAGCTTTAGGGGCTGGTCAAGAGCGTGGCGGATGATGTTAACGCCTACCTGCTCGTCGGCAGGGATGCCAGTAAGGCTGTCCAAGCCGCGACCTGCGCGGACTAGGGCAACTCCGCCTCCGGGGACGATACCTTCTTCCACCGCAGAACGGGTGGCTGAGAGGGCGTCTTCGACCCTGGCTTTGCGCTCTTTAAGTTCGATCTCGGTGGCTGCGCCAACCTTGATCACGGCAACGCCGCCGGACAGCTTGGCCATCCGCTCTTGGAGCTTTTCCCGGTCGAATTCAGATGTGGTGTCTTCGATTTGGGCTTTGATCTGGGTGATGCGGCCTTGGATGGCATCCTCAGAACCTCTACCCTCAACAATGGTGGCCTCATCTTTGGTGGCCGTGATTGTGCGGGCGGATCCGAAGTCTTCAACCGTTGCGGCGTCCAGCTTTTGGCCGGTCTCCTCGCTGATCACTGTGCCACCGGTCAGAATGGCAATGTCTTCCAACATGGCCTTCCGGCGGTCGCCAAAGCCAGGGGCCTTGATGGCCAGAACGCTAAGGGTACCGCGTAGCTTGTTGACCACCAGGGTGGCCAGGGCTTCGCCGTCTACGTCTTCAGCGATGATTACAACGTTCTTCTTGCCGACCTGGAGCAGTTTCTCCAGAGCGGGAAGCATGTCGGCCACGGCCGAGATCTTCTTATCGGTGATGATGACAGTGGGGTCTTCCATCACTGATTCCATACGTTCTGGGTTGGTTATGAAGTAAGGGGAGATGTAACCACGGTCAATCTGCATGCCGTCGACATACTCAATGTCGTCGGTCAATCCCTTAGACTCTTCAACGGTGATGACGCCGTCCTTGCCGACTTTTTCCATGGCCTCGGCAATGGTTTCACCAATGGCTTCTTCGTGGGCGGAGAGGCTGGCAACCTGGCCGATGCGCTCCCGAGTCTCCACAACCTGGGCCATGGTCTGTACTTCCGCAACCACGGAAGCAACGGCTTTCTCAATACCCCGTTTGATGGCCATGGGGTCGGCGCCTGCGGTGACGTTTTTGAAACCTTCATTGATGATGGCCTGGGCCAACACAACGGAGGTAGTGGTGCCGTCACCGGCAGCGTCGTTGGTCTTGGTGGCAGCTTCTTTCAGGAGCTGCGCGCCCATGTTCTCAAACGCGTCGGGAAGTTCAATTTCTTTGGCGATGGTGACGCCGTCGCTGCACACTTGGGGCGGGCCAAACGACTTGTCCAACACCACGTTACGGCCCTTGGGACCGAGGGTGACTTTAACTGAATCAGCCAAAATGTCGATTCCGACACGGAGTGCTTTCCGCGCTTCCTCGGCGTAGGCCAACTTCTTTGCTGGCATCCTAATCCTCCTGCAGGTAGGTCAAGGCTGAGCTAATGCCCGCCCTGTGTTTGGTTCAAAGTTAGGGTTGCTGGCTAGCCAATCTTGGCTAGAATGTCGCTTTCCCGAAGAATCAGTAACTCGTCGTCGCCGTCTTTGTACTCAGTACCGGCGAACTTGGAGTAAATGACGCGGTCTCCCTTGGCTAGTTCCATGGGAATCCGGCTGCCATCCTCGCTGACCCTGCCCGGTCCAACGGCGATGACCTCACCCTCCTGGGGCTTTTCCTTGGCGGTATCGGGTAGATATATCCCGCCTTTAGTGGTCTGTTCACCCTCGCTGGGCTTCACCACTACACGTTCTCCCAATGGCGTAAAGTTTGCCACCGTGGCCTCCTTCTAAATCGCCGGGGAAATATGGTAGCCCGGCATTATTCTCACGTAGAATTAGCACTCTCGAATTGAGAGTGCCAATCCATGTTAGGGCGGGCACAAGACCTTGTCAACATTCGTGTGTCCGGCCTAGTATTCAGGTGTTGAGTAACACCCGCCGCCCAGACACTTTGCCAACAACTGCCCTGGGTACGTTCCTGGGTGTGTTTAGGGATCCTTGGATTGTCTTGAATACGGGTGACTTGAATACAGGTTCACAAAGAGGAATTCCCATCGCCGACACTATCACAATTGGTTCCGTGACTCTCACATTGGACGCCTACTTGGCAACCATTACGCTTAATCGTCCGAACAATGGCAACCGGATCGATACAGAGATGGCCTTCTCTTTGGGAGAATCCTGCCGCCTCATATCTGAGAACGACAGGCTACGCCTGCTAGTGCTGACAGCCGCCGGTGAAGTCTTTTCTATAGAAAATCCGGGAGAAGACCACGAAGAGAGCCACGGAGAACAGGGCGAAGAAGAAACCGTTGAATCTACCGGAAGTAAAATTGCCGCACTGAAGATTCCGGTGTTGGTGGCCCTGAATGGCGATGCCACCGGCCCGGGCTTGGAACTTGCATTGGCGGGGGACCTGCGCATTTGCGTCCCTTCCGCCCGTTTTGGCTTCTCCGGACTGGCCAAGGGTATCCTTCCCCAAGACGGCGGCACCCAAAGACTGCCCAGGTTGGTTGGCCCGTCCTGGGCCAGGGATATGCTGCTGACTGGCAGAATGGTCGACGCTGCGGAGGCCTTGGCCATTGGCCTGGTCAACCGAGTAGCCGACCAACCCAGAAACTTGGGTCAGATAGTCTCGGAGATAGCAGCGCAGATAACTGGCGGTAGTC
>CAVODA010000098.1:0-5978 GCA_963694265.1 Dehalococcoidia bacterium | reverse complement strand
ACGTAGATTACGCCGTCCAGGTCAACTGCAACGCCGGTAGGACGATTGAATTCACCCTCGCCGTCACCGGTGGAGCCAAACTTCATCAAGAAGGTGCCATCCGGGCTGAACTTCTGGATTCGGTCGTTTCGCCAGTCAGCGATGTAGATGTCACCGGCCTGGTCAATTGTGATGCCCCAAGGCATGTCGAACTGACCGTCGCCACTGCCATAAGTGCCGAACTGGGCGAGGTATTTGCCGTCTTTGTTGAACTTCTGGACGCGGTGGTTGCCGCTGTCCACTATGTACAGATTGTCGTCAGCGTCAAAGGACATGCCCGAGGGCCGGTC
This sequence comes from Dehalococcoidia bacterium, assembly GCA_963694265.1. Classification (GTDB taxonomy): domain Bacteria; phylum Chloroflexota; class Dehalococcoidia; order Lucifugimonadales; family UBA3495; genus UBA9611. The sequence goes on along the minus strand of CAVODA010000098.1, from coordinate 5,649 downwards.
CAATTCGCCATCTCCGGTACCAGTTTTCTCTTCCCATTTACCCAGGAAGTCGCCGTCCTTGGAGAAGGAGGAGATTCTATTCAGCCATTCGTCGCTGATGAAGAGGTTCTCCTGGCTATCAAGGGCGATGGAGGTGGGCCAAACTAGAGACCCGTCATCCATATTGAACTGGTGGGGGCCTTGGTAGGTTACGCCCCTGGCGAAGGTCGAAATGTATTCTTCGTCTGTGGTGCAGACGGTAACTCGGACGCCCTCTGGGCGGAATTCTGTGCCACGGCAGAGGACATATATGATGCCTTCTTTGCCACGGGCGACGTTTATCGGATAGTTGAATCCGGGGCCAAACTGCTCACCGCGACCAATGGTCTTGGAGTATTGAACGTTGATATGTGAAATCTCTGTTGTCATATTTCCTCACAGAGTTAAATTCTGTAATTTGGTTTTAAATATATGCCGGTTAGACGAATGCCAGTTGTTCGAACTCGCCGCCAACTATGGGCTTGGCATCGAGGCCCATCCATTTCTCCAAGATGGTGGAGTAGACGCTACGGAAGTCAGTGTTGAACTGCAGGTCTCCGGCATCCAGCGCGTTTGCTTCCAAGGAAGGATACTCACCGTAGAGTCCGCCCTTTACCCGGTCTCCGATTATGAAGCAGTGTCCACCAGCTCCATGGTCGGTGCCGGAGCCGTTGTCCTTGACGCGGCGGCCAAACTCGGAGAAGACCAATAGAATCACATCTTCCCCTGCGTTGTGCTCTTTCAGGTCGTCATAGAAGTCGCCGACGGCTTGGCTGGTCTCTCTCCAAAGCCTGGTGTGGTTGGCGAGCTGACCGGCGTGGGTGTCAAAGCTGTTGAAAGGTGCTGTAGTGTACAGAACCCTGGTGCCGAAGCCTGCCAAGTGTGTCTGGACAATGTTACGCATGTACTGGCTGACAGTGTCTGAGCCGTACTCAACCGTTGAGGAATACATCGCAGGCGCTTCGCTCAGGATGTCGGCGCCCTTGAGCGCGTCCAATCCTGTGTGAGCCAGATAGTCCATCACCGGACCGGTTCCGATCATTGGAGTGTAGACCTTGGAGAATACGTCCAACGCCTTTAGGCGCTGGTCAACATCATCAATGCCGGTGAGAACACCGTAGGTCTCCAGGTTGCCAACAGAAGCTGCAGCTACTCCCGGCGCCGCGAGGGCTCGGGGCAGGCCGCGTCCGAAGTTCACCGCAGTTAAAACGTTTTCGCCCTGGGGATCAAGATCCCGGACAACACGGCCCAGCCAGCCTTCATCACCAATTTTGGTGGGCTCGCAGGTGTGCCAAATGTCCATGGAGCGGAAGTGGGATCGGCTACCGGTGGGATAACCAACTCCTTGGATTACGGCCATATGACCTTCGTCATAAATCTTTTTCATGGGACCCATGTTGGGGTTGAACCCAACCTGGTCGTTGATTTGCAGTACTTGGTCTTGAGGGACTACCACCGAAGTGCGGTTGTCATAATAATTGGGGTCGCCGTGAGGAATCACTGTGTTTAGTGCGTCATTCCCGCCAGCTAATTGAAGAACCACCAATACCGGGTCTTTCTTCGTAGATGTCATTCGTTAATCTCCATTTACTTGTCGGACCAATCTTCCTGACTCGGGTCCAAGGCTGCCCAGCCGTCTTATGGCAGGCCTGGGCAGCGTCAATTCAAAATTCCGTGTTCGCCTAAGCGATTGTCTAGGCGAAGAGATACTCAGTGGTGGCCACAATGGACTGGAGCATGGTACCAACTCGTAAGGAGAATTCCTCCGAGTCGGTGCGAAGCTCGCCTTCGCTATTAGCCAGTTCCAGCAGCTGCTTCCGAGTCTCGTCGGCCAATTGGTAGGCGCCTAAGTTCTCAAGGCAGCCGTCAACCAACTGTTCTGCAGTCAACACGGGGCCGATAGCGCTCATGCGGTTGATGATGTTCTTCACGCCAGCGTGGCTGGTGTTACCAACCTGGTCGGCGGTGAAGTTGATGCGCTCAACCAGTGTTCCGGAGTCAATCCACTCACGACCGGTATGCCAACCCTCAACTGTGGGCGGGTTAAGCAAATCCTGGCCCATGTACCGAATGTTCATTGTCATTAGGTCAAGGCCGGGCCGGGGGAACTTAAAGTCTCCCACCAACTTGAGGGTGCCGATCACAGTCTCCGCCGGGCTCTTCACCTTGGCGAAAGTGGATTCCTTGAAGAAGTCCGACTTGAACAACACTCTTAGCATGGCGGTGATGTTGTAGTTGGAGCGGAAATATTCTTCTTCCAGCAGCTTGATGGCTTCGATGTTCTGGGGAGGAGTGTCTTTCCAAGCAGGAACCTGAACGTCGTCGGCTACGAAGAAGTTGTATAGGTGGCGCGCAACGAACCGGGCGGTGGCCGGCTGCTTCACAATGATGTCTACGATGTCTTCACCGTTGAAGTTACCGGTCTCGCCCAGGAATGTCTTCTCTTCGTTGTCATGGTCGCGGGGGTCGAACATGAACTTTGCGTCGTATTTACCGTATGGGTAGCGAGGGATTGAGTTGGTCACGGTCCAGCCGGTGAAGGCCCGGGCAGCTTCCTTTACATCATCTTCGCTGTAGTTGAAATCGCCGTCCATGCCTACGCCAAGGGAGAACAGTTCCAGGAGTTCCCGTCCCCAGTTCTCGTTGATGGCGCCTTTATGGCTCATGCAGTTGTCCAAGTAGAAGACCATGGCCGGGTCTTTGGACAAGCCCTTTAGTAGCTCGTGGAAGCTGCCCATGCCTACAGTCCGGAACATGTCTAATTCAGCGGCCTGTTGCTTGGGGTACTCACATTTGGCGTGACCAGTGACCAAAACGCAGTGCCAGAAGAGAGCAATCTTCTCTTGAAGGGGGCGCTTGGAGTTGATCATGCGGAAGGTCCACTCTTCTTGTTGTCCTTCCAAACCAGCCTGGGCGAACCAGTCCGCCTTGTAGCGCATCATCAGGTCGCGCTCCATAGGAGGCTGGGACTCAGGATTTAGCAATTCTTCAACAGTTGCATCGTACCCTTTAGCAGCCCTTGCCTGTAATTCTTCCAGCGGGGCGCCAAAACCGGCGCGGCGCATCAGATGTGCGATTTGTGAAATTTCTTGTTCAGACAATCGTTTCCTCCCAACTCAACAATTTGGCGGTATCCATCTGGGGTAATACTCGGGAAAATATTTTACGGTTTCCGAGTGATAATGAGTTCAAAGTGAGCTTGATTCGAAGGTGTCTGCCAGGATTCGTAAACATATAACAAACTGGAACCATCTCACGCCTAAACCACCCGCGCATCATAATACTAGCCCCGCCAATCGTCAATAAAATTGGCGGGGCTTTATTTTCTGAACCAATAGTAACCTTATGGGCCGGAAGCCCGGACCACCGTTAGCCAGAGGCCCGGACCATCCGGAAACCCGGTCCTCAAATTAAATCCCGTAAAAGTTTTTAATTTAAGCGATGGTAATGCCGAGCTCTGCCTGCATTACCTTGATGGTTTCGGCCCGACCACGCTGCGGGTTACGCACCCGGCGGCCAATGGGCTCGTTTTCAACTTTAGGCATCATCTTCATGGCAACGAAGACCGGTCCCTCCGCCTGCATGACCTTTTCTATGCTGTCGGCGAACTCCTCGAGGTTGTCGAAGGAGAAAGTTGAGGCATACCCAGCTTCACGGGCCATGCCAGCAAAGTTGATGTTGCCGGAGTTAGGTGTTGGCTGTCCGCCGGTGGTGGCGTAAACACCGTTATCCATCAGGAAGTGGACAAAGTTCGTGGGCTTCATTCCGGCAATCGTGCCGAGGATGCCCATGTTCATCTGGAGTGAGCCTTCAGAGTCAAAGAGGACTACTTTTTCATTTGGCTGTGCAAGGGCGAATCCCAGGGCCGCCGAGTTCGTCTGGCCCATGGCCCCTTGTAGGCTTAGGTCACGTTTCTCGTCTCCTGAGATGCCTCTCCAGTCGCGGCCACAGGTGCCGGTAACCAGGACGATGGCTTTGTCTCGATGGGGTTGAAAAGCTCGGAACATATCTGCTGAGTCGAACATTTAATTCTCCATTACGCTTAACTGTGAGCGTTTATCTACTTTAATTTTTCGGCGCGAACGATTAAGTTGGCGCCAATGCCTGCCAGAGTATCTAATTCAGGAAATCAGACCCGAATTACATTCTGTTGAAGCCGTGGTACTCATCGCCGACCAATACGGCAACCGGGCAGCTGTTCTTGCGGGCTTCTTCAAACGCTATGGAAATCCGTGTAGCGTCGTCGTCAGTCTCCAGCAGGTAGTAGTTGATGCCCATGGCGTGCAGGAAAGTTTCGGTGTACTTGGCTGCTGAGTCTGTGATGACACCGTGGCGGGTCCAGCCTCGGTAGCCGATCAGCATGACCAAGGGGAAATTTGCGTCTAGAGACATTCCACGGATGGAGTCTCCGGATTCCATCATGCCGGTGTTCTGAATAACACAGACCGGAACCTTGCCACCTACGATCAAACCGAGGGCAATGGCGAAGGTCTCTCCCTCACGGGAGGTGGGGACAACTTCTAACCAGTCTTGATCCTTCATCAATTCGTATAGGTAGTTGGTTTCGCTGTCTGGAATTGTCACGATATGGGTGACGTTGTTCTTTTTGAACTCTGCGACCAATGACTCCGGTTTCAGTAGTGCCGCTTGTTGTTGAACCATGACTGTTCCTCCCTAAGTGATTACCAGTCCCGCCGTGGCATTGGAAGCCATCAGGTACGGGGCTAACTTGGCTATTTTGGGGCGCCTCATTATATTAACCATCTAATCACGCAGTCAATCTTATGTTGGCAATTCACAAATTGTGGTGAGCGGTTTTAGCCAGCAAGGGATTTGTGCAATCGGAATGTGTATGATTGGTTGACTTGCGCTCGACACGCTGAGAAACCAGTTGGTTAAAAACCTCAGTTTTTCAGCGTTTAGCCTCCTCCGGCAAGTTCCCACTTTAATTTTATCACCGTCCTCTGGATAGACCTTTGGGCGGCAAGGCTGCCTAAATGCTTCTCGCATCCCGTCTCAGGGATAAATTTCCCTTCTACTATGGTTGGATTGTGGTGGGCGCATCGAGCACGGTCGTGTTTGCCAGGATGGCACCCGCGATCACCACTCTAACCGTGCTGATTTTTCCCATATCTCATCAGTTGGGCTGGAGCCGAACACTTATAGCCGGCTCAGTCAGTGCCGGGGCTATTGCGTCCCTGGTCTTCTCGCCCGTGGTCGGTTGGGCAATCGATCGTTATGGAGCGAGACCGGTTATGGTGGTCAGCGTTCTGTGTTTGGGAGTGGCCATGATCTCAATGGCCTGGGCCACTGTTCCAATTACCTTTTATATCGCGTTTTCAGTTGGTCGGATTGTATTCCACACCTCCGCACCCATCGGCTCAAGTACCGTGGCATCCCGTTGGTTCATCAAAAAGCGGGGTCGTGCTATTGGGATGATCTTCTTGGTTGGCGCGGTTGGCGGCATCATCTTCACAATGGTTGCGGCGTTGATGGTGGAGACCTACGGACTGAAGGCAACCTGGATTACAATTGGGGTAATTGTGCTGGTAGTTTCAGTGGCCCCGTCCCTGTTTTTGTTGGCCGAAAGACCGGAAGATATCGGTTTACGGCCTGATGGCGAGCCTGAGC
>CAVODA010000097.1:0-5996 GCA_963694265.1 Dehalococcoidia bacterium | reverse complement strand
AGGTTGCAGGCCGACTGGATGGTACCCCTTGGCCTGAGAAAATGCAACAGTTGCCCGAGGCTAACCTCGAGCCTGGACTAAGCCCTGAGACAGCCTGGCTGTTGGGTGATTAATCTGGCGTGCCAGAGGGGTTTGGCGCGCGGTACAGCAGGGTAACCCATTCATCCTGCGGCCACTCACTGACCAGCGCGAAACCGAGAGGCTCCACGGCATCGGCCACATCCTGTTTCTGGGTTTCCAGCAGGCCGGAGGCAATGAACAGTGCGCCCGGTTTTAAGGCTGTGAGTATGAACGGGCAGCGGTCAACCACGCCCCTGGCAGATATATTGGCCACGGCCAGGTCGAAATCGGCCTCCGGAGCGGTTGGGTGGGGCACTGAACCCTGACCCAACCGGACTTGCTTGGTGATTCCAGCCCGCCGGAAGTTTCTGCGGGCGGCGGACACCGCTTGGGTGTCGATGTCCAGCGCAGTAACCAGCTTGGCACCCAGTTTCATGGCCGCCATGGTCAAGATGCCGGAGCCGGTGCCCAGATCCAGCACGGTCATGCCCGGGGTGATGTGCTGCTCCATGGCCTGCAAGCAGGTGTCTGTTGTGGGGTGGTAGCCGGTGCCAAAGGCGATGCCGGGATCAAGTTCAATAACAATGTCGTCTGGCTCTGGTTCCAATTCCAGCCAGGTGGGTTTGATCACCAGGTTCTTGCCGATGCGCAAAATCCGGAAATGAGATTTCCACGTATTTTGCCAGTCCTCATCATCAGCCAATTCACGAATCTGTAATTCGCCGATGGGTTCAATGGAGGCTACCAATCTGATGCCAACGTCGATGCGGGCCATGCGCTGTCTGGACCCGGACGTTATATAGGTACGGAGCAATACCTGGCCCTTGCCGGCCAGCTCTGTGCTCAGCCCTTTTCCGTAGCGGCCAAACAGATATGAGATTGGTTCGACGAACTCATGGGGAACGGTGATACTTAACTCTTGCCAGGCCACGGGCTCTCCTCATTGCAGGGCATCCAGATTATTGGACATCAAGTAAAAAGACCTGTAGGACCAGCGGTCCCCAGGTCTTTTATTTCTGTCTTGGTTACTGGGTAATGATTACTGGGTCTTGGTACCTGGTCCATCGTACCTGAAGAAATCCTAGGGCAGAAATTTCAGATTTTATTCGCACTGAGTCGATGCGCAAGGCGATTAACTCAGTTTTTCTTTGATCTTGTCAAAGAGTCCCTTGTCTTCTTCGGAACCATCGTCGTTGCGAGATTTGCCGTTGGAATCGGCAAATGATTCGGCCAACTCCTGTAGCAATTCCTGTTGGCGGTCGTTCAGGGATGCAGGGACTCTCACATTTACCGTTACTCGCAGGTCGCCCCGGCGGTTGCCGTGCAGATGAGGAACGCCCTTGCCCTTGATTCGGAACTCCGAACCGGGCTGGGTCCCCTTGGGCAGTTTCAGGTCTTCATCGTCGCCGTCCAGCGTGGGGATGGCCTTGTTCGCGCCCAGAGCGGCCTCTGCAATGTTGATGGGCAGGTCATAGACGAGATCAGAGCCGTCACGGTCAAAGAACTGGTGTTCTTGAACGTCGAGGTACACATAAAGGTTGCCGGTGCCGCCGCCTTCATTGCCCACGTCTCCCTCGCCGCTGAGTCGCACTTGCATGCCACCTTCAACGCCGGCGGGTATGGACACTGAAATCTTGCGGGTCTTGCGTTCTTTGCCACCGCCCCTGCAATTGGCGCACGGTGTTTTGATGATCTTGCCGCGTCCTTGGCAACTGGTGCAGGCGGTTACCTGGGTGAACTGCCCAAATACGCTGCGCTGGGCGCGGCGTACTTGGCCGTGTCCCTTACAGGTGTTACACGTATCAAGGGGCGTTCCGGGTTCGTTTCCAGCCCCGTCGCAGACGCCGCAGTCCTCAAGTCGGGTTAGTTCAAGCTCTCGATCGACGCCAAAGACCGACTCTTCAAATGCGAGTACAACCCGGTGCTGTAGGTCGGCGCCGCGCTGTGCCTGACTCCGACCGGAACGGTCACCAAAGAACGAGTCGAATATGTCGCCAAAGCCACCAAAACCTTCAAAGCCGTCAAAAGGCTGTCCGGAACTGCCGTTGCCGCCCGCACCGGTTTTCCCGAATTGGTCGTATTGAGCCCTTTTATTCTGGTCAGAAAGGACCTGGTACGCTTCGTTGATTTCCTTGAATTTCTCTTCTGCGTCGGGGCTTTTGTTGCGGTCGGGGTGGAACTCCATGGCCTTCTTACGGAAAGCCTTGCGGATGTCCTCCTCGCCCACGCCTTTAGAAACGCCGAGGATGTCGTAATAATCCGTGTTAGCCATTTACGAACACCGTTGTGTTCTGTTCTCCAAGCTGGATATAGATAAGGGATCAGATGATTGGAAGTGCAAAAGAAGTATCTGCATATTATAGAGCAGGGTAGGTGGAGGCTCAAGAGCAGTTATGCCTGAGCGCGACTGTTCCGCGTGTTTATCAGCCTATGTTTTATCGTGAAACATCGAATCCCGGTGCACCTGGCTTCGATGTTGAACAATTTAAGCGCTCGTTTCCGTTGCAGGCATTTCGAATTGGTTAGATTTATACTCTTTAAACACCGGCTTTCGCCTTGACACCTAATAGTCATCTGGTTAGGATGTTAAGTGGGAGCAATAGCTCCTTTTTTAGGCACACTAGGCGGATAAGGAATAAGTGATCCCCTTGGAGATTATCATCGCTATCCTAGCCGTCCTGGCGGCCGCAGGGATTGGTTTAGCTATCTGGCTCGCCCTTAAGTCGCGAAATGATGCCGCACAGGCTAAGGTCGCAGGAGAGAGCGCAAAAGGTATCGTCAACCAGGCTGAAGAGGAGAGTCGAAAACTCCTCTTGGCGGCCCAGGAAGAGGCTTTAAAACTACGTAACGCAACCGAGTCAGATCTTAAAGATCAACGCCAAGAGTTCCACCGCATGGAAAGCAGACATATTCAGCGGGAAGAACAATTGGAACGGAAAGTAGAAGCTCAAGAAGAAAAGGAACAACGCCTAACTTCACAAGAAAAGGAAATTGAACAGTCCCGGATCGACGCCGATGAACTAAAGGCCGAACAATCCAGGGCGCTAGAAAAAGTGGCAAGCCTCAGCGTCGAAGAGGCCCGCGAACAGGTGGTAAAACGCGGCGAGGAAGAGGCCGTGCATGACCTGGCTAAGCGGTACTACGAACTAGAGAAAGAGTACAAAGAAAAAGCCAACCAAAACGCACGCAAAATAATCACAGTTGCCATCAACCGTCTCGCAACCGACGTAGTATCTGAAGTTACGACTTCAACGGTTTCCCTGCCCAACGATGAGATGAAAGGTCGTCTCATCGGCCGTGAAGGGCGCAACATTCGTACATTGGAAGCCCTCACCGGGGTGGATGTCATCATTGACGACACTCCAGAGTCAGTGACCGTATCTTGCTTCGACCCGGTTAGGCGTGAAATTGCGCGCTTGGCCCTGGAGAAGTTGGTCTCAGACGGGCGTATCCAGCCCGCCAGGATTGAAGATATGGTCAACCGAGCCCAGGAAGAGATTGACCAGACTATATTGAAGGCCGGCGAACAGGCCACCTTTGATGCTGGGGTCAGCGGCCTAGACTCGGAGTTGATTCGTTTACTCGGTCAACTAAAATATCGATACAGCTACGGTGAAAACGTACTTAAACATTCCATTGAAGTCTCGTTGCTCTCCGGGATGCTGGCTGCAGAGGCCGGAGCCAATGTTCAGGTCGCCAAGTTGGGCGGTCTGCTGCATGACATCGGCAAGGCAGTTACCCACGAAGTTTCAGGTCCCCATGCTGAGATTGGCGCCGAAATTGCTCGTAAGCATGGCATCAACCACAGCTCTTACCGGGGTATCTTGGAGCATCACAGCGACGACCACGAGACTGTGGAATCATTCTTAGTGGCCACCGCCGACGCTATTAGCGCATCACGGCCCGGCGCCCGCAGAGAGTCCCTTGAGTTGTACGTAAAACGGCTCAAAGAACTTGAAGAGGTTGCCACCAGCTTTAGCGGCGTGGAAAGGGTATTTGCCATTCAGGCAGGTCGTGAAGTCAGGGTCATGGTTAAACCAGAAGACCTTAGTGACATCGAGGCTGCCAGTCTGGCCCGGAACATCGCCAAGAAGGTGGAGGAAGACTTGGTCTTCCCCGGCCAGATCAAGGTGACCGTGATTCGGGAGACTCGGAACGTCGAATACGCTAAATAGCAGCTAAACCGAGCAACATTGCTAACGATTAAGAGGACCTAGAAGCGGGAGTGCCCGGCTGCTGGGTCCTCTTTTTAATTGCATCTGATTGAATCCTGGCGGGGTTTTTCAAACGTAAGATTTGTACTGGGTAAATCAGGACGTTCACCCAGAACGCACACCCAGAACGCACACTGAGAATAAGCGGTTTTTGCGTATACTGATAACACGGGTTGCGAAAGGAAACCGTTCAGGCGCTGATTGCGGGCCGGCAACCTAGCAAAATAAATACAGGACAGTGAAACAGATTGGCCGCGACTATTGACCTACACTTGCATACCCTGGCTTCTGATGGTCGTCTTACCCCCACTGAGTTGATTCAGATGGTGGCGGAAAACGGGCTAAAGACTATCTCCGTCACCGACCACGACAGCACAGAAGGGCTGGCAGAGGCCTACGAGGCTGCCAAAGAGTTCCCCGATCTGCGCATCATCCCGGGCATTGAGATGAGCGCCGATATTCCTGGCGATGAGGTCCACGTTCTGGGCTATTTCTTGGACTACCATGACGAAGAATTTCAGGCCCAACTGACCGAGTTCCGCAGAGGACGCGTTGGCCGTGCCCAGGTCATGGTGGAGAAATTAAACGCCATCGGCAAACCCGTTGAATGGGAGCGTGTCCTGCACTTTGCCGGAGACGGGACTGTGGGGCGACCCCACATCGCACTGGCCATGGTGGAGGCGGGATACTTCAAAGAGCCCAAAGAAGCGTTTGAGGAGTATCTGGGCAATGACGGGTTGGCGTATTATGACCGTCCCAAGTTGGCCCCGGCCGCTGGCGTGGAGATGATTAAAAAAGTAGGCGGTGTGCCGGTGTTGGCCCACCCTACTTTCATGAACGACATGGAAGCCGGTATCGCCAATCTGAAGAAAGTGGGCTTGATGGGCATGGAAGTCTATTACGCCCAATACGACGATGACACCGTACGGCATCTGGCTCGGTTGGCCAAAGAATACGATCTGATACCCTGTGGCGGCAGCGATTACCACGGGATGGGTAACTCCGGAGAACCTCTGCCAGGCACCCTGGGACCGCCCGAAACGACCATTGCGTTATTGGAAGAGGCGGCGGCAAAAGCAAAGTCGGAACGGGCTTAGTTTTTAGCAGAACCAAACCATGGACATAGTTGCGATATACATAGGTTCATTGTTGCTGGGTTCCATCCCCACCGCCTACCTGATTGGTCGGCTCGTTAGAGGGGTGGATATCCGTGGCTACGGCAGCGGGAATGTTGGTAGCGCAAACCTGTATGAGCACGTGGGTAAGCGTTGGGTTTATCCAGTGGCTGCGGTGGAGATTTTCGTCAAGGGAGCGCTCCCTGTCTGGGTGGCGCTGTACGTGCTGGACATCGACCAGTCCTCGGCGTACCTGATTGGTCCTCCGCTACTGGCCGTGGCCGGCAATAACTGGTCGGTCTTCTTGAAGCTCCAAGGTGGACGCGGAATCGCGGTGGCTGGCGGGACTCTGGTGGCACTTTCGCCGTTCTTGGCAGTGGCCTGCGCAGTCGTAGCCATTGGCGGTTGGAAGGTCACCAAAAGCTCAGGTCTCTGGGTGTTGATATCCCTGTCGCTGTTGCCGTTGTGGTCCTTCCTGGTGCTCGATAACCTGAATCTGGTCTGGTATTGCTTTGGTCTGCTTGCAATCGTGGTGCTCAAGCGATTATCGGCCAACTGGATGCCGTTTCCAGAGGATATGTCCAGAAAGAGAGTGCTGTTCAATAGG
>CAVODA010000096.1:0-6020 GCA_963694265.1 Dehalococcoidia bacterium | reverse complement strand
TTTTTGAATGGCTGCAGAGTGTACCGGGGCACACACGTATGTAACGTCTATTCAGCGTGTGCTGCAGTACATTTGTTGTTGCTTAGTCTGTTGCGAGTATGACTGTACCGGTTGAAGACAGGGAACCGCCGGTGCCGTTGACCAAGGAAATCTTGGGGTCTTGGCTCGGGTCTTTCTTGCTCTTCACCTGCCGGGCTCCAGCCTCGCCCCGCAGTTGGCGTACCGCTTCAACCAATAGGAAGCTGCCGTACATTCCAGGGTGGGTGTAGGAGAGGCCGCCGCCGTTGGTGTTCAAAGAGAAGTCGCCACCGGGAGCGGTCCGCTGGTTGGCCACAAAGTCTGCCGACTCGCCCGGCGCGCAGAAGCCCAGGCTCTCCAGCGTAACCATTACCGTGTAGGTGAAGGAGTCATAGATCATGGTCAGGTCCAGGTCATCATGAGTGATGCCAGCCCGCTGCATGGCCAACGGTCCAGACTTCCTGGCCCAGGTTGAAGTGTAGTCCGGCATCTGGCTGACGATGTTGTGATCGTGTCCTTCTCCGGCTCCCAGCACCCAGACCGGCTTCTTGGGCAGGCTCTTGGCCCGCTCTGCGGTGGTGACGATGATTGCCGCACCGGAGTCGGTGACCAGACAACAGTCAAACAGGTGGAACGGGTAAGACACCCAACGGGAGTCGTGGTACTCGTCAAAGCTCATTGTTGTGTCGTGCATCTGGGCCATGGGGTTGAGGTTGGCCCATTTGCGAGTGGCTACGGCAATCTCAGCCATGCCCTGGCGGGTGCGTTCTTCCCCGTATTGGTGCATGTACCGTGAGCAGGCCAGGGAATAGTTGATTGGTGCGCCAATGATCCCATAGGGGGCTTCATATTGGCTAAAAGGCAGGTTGCCGTCCGCAGGGAAGCGTGCCCTGGCAGAACGACCAGCCTGTCCGTGGGTGATCAATGCGACCTCGCAGTACCCGGCGCGGACGGCGGCCATGGCGTGGGCCACGTGAATCACAAATGATGACCCGCCGACCGTGGTGCTGTCGGTAAATGTCGGCTGGATGCCCATGTACTCTGCGGTCACCAGGGTTGAACCACCGGCGGTCAGCAGACCGTCAACGTCGCTCTTCGAGAGACCGGCGTCGGCTAGGGCATTGTGCCCGGCTTCCGCATGGTGTTGCAAAGAAGATTTGTTCGGGACATTGCCCATGATGTCTGATTCGGCGACTCCGACGATGGCGATATCCCGCTGTCCTGTGGTCATTTCTAAATCCTCTCTCACTGCGTGTACTGGGCAGGTGTGTTAAGGCCCGCCTGATATTACAACACCACCTCATACAGCACAACACTGTCTTGGGTTGTCTCCCAAGATTGTTTCCCAAGTCAGGATCCATTAATGCTGCAGTTCAGAGGCCGTATAGAGAAGAAATGATAGTTATTATCATGGTAGAATGGTGACCTGACGCTTCCACGGCTCATATTGACCAGTTGACCAGCGTCCGGCCACTTTGAGGTGCTTATGCCCAGTAATTTCTGGATGATGATAAATAACGAAGAGAACTTCCGCATCACGCAAAATCGCGGGTTCACTCTTCTTGGTTTAAAAGCCCAACACCGACGCAAAGTACAGCGGATTACCGAGGGTGACCGGGTTCTGCTTTATATCTCCCACCTGAGGCGCTTTGCCGCCACTGCGACCGCCATGTCTTCTTTCTACGAGGACGAAGAACCCATCTGGGTCAATGAAGGCAGCACCGGCTTCCCCTTCCACATAAAGCTGGAACCGGGCGTTATTCTGGATGACGACCAGTTCATCGACGCCAACATACTGGCTCCGCGCTTGGAATATGTGAAGCGCTGGAACCCGGAAGACTGGTACATGGCCTTCCAAGGCAATCTGCATCTGCTGCCGAAGAACGACTTCACATTGATTGAAGAAGAGATGAAGAAGCTCCACTTTGGCAAGGGTTACGTTCCCGCCGACTTCACGCCCTCGGCCAATAACCAGCGGCGTCGGCGCTCTGGTGGACGCAAGAACAATGGCGCCCAGCCAGAGCAGGCCCAGCCAACTCAACCCGCTTAGGGATTAGTTGCTCGCGGGAGCCGTTCTCAGCCCCGCTTGTTTGAGGGCCGCCTGGATTTCCTCACGGACGTATTCATCGGTCTCAGACCCGAGTGATTGCTCCAGTGAACTCACGGCATCGGATGTGGCAATCTGACCCAACGCCCAAGCAGCGTGACCTCTTATGAGCGGCTCGTCATTTTTCATTGCCGCTATTAAAGCCGTCACCGCGGTTTTTGGGGCCGGAACCCCGGCTTCCGTTTTCTGATTTCCCAGTGCTACGCAGGCGTTCTTCTGTAGCCCAATGCGTTTGGCACGCATGACCGATGTGCCCTGGAACCGACTGCGGAACTCTTCTTCGGTCAGCGTCAGCAATTCCACCAAGTCCACCTGACCAGAAGCTCCCACTGCATCTGCTTTTTGGATCGGCTGAAGGGGAATTCCCGATTTGAGATTCACCGGACACACGTCCTGGCAGATATCACACCCAAAGACCCAATCCCCAATCAGCGGACGCATCTCCAGCGGAATCGCTCCCCGGTTCTCAATGGTCTGGTAGGAGATGCAGCGGGCGTTATCCACCACGTAGGGCGCGATAATTGCGCCGGTGGGGCAGTCGTCAATACAGCGGACGCATGATCCGCAGGTCTTCTTCAACGGGGTGTCTGGCTCCAACTCCAGGTCAGTGACAATCTGTCCCAACAGCAGCCAAGAGCCGTGGGTTTGCGTGAGGATGTTGGTGCTTTTGCCAAACCAGCCCAAGCCAGACCGGGCCGCGGCCGCACGGTCCAGCATTGGCCCGTCATCCACGTACCACTTTGCGCCCACGCTGGTTTTCAGGGTTTCTTCCAGGCCTCGGACAAAGGCCTTCATTCGCCGTTTCATGGCGCGGTGGTAGTCCTTGACCCTGGCGTAACGGGCGACTTTTCCTTGGTTGGTACCGGGGTTGGTAGCAGTTTTTACTGGCTCTGTGGGTTCAACAGGGTTCAGGTAACTGAGGCCCAGGCAGATGATGGAGCGAGCGCCAGGCAGCAGCTCTTGTGGGTTGGTGCCGCGCCGCACCCGGGATTCTGTGTACCAAGAAAGTCCGTCCATCTGACCAGCTTTAATACGGGCCAGGGCGACGTCACGATCTTCGGCAAATACTTCGGCCCCGGTGATTCGCACCAGGTCGAAGCCGCACTCGATGGCGTAGGTTTTGATGTGGGATTTCAGGTCTTGCATGATTATTGATTCAGTCTATCACTATGAAAATACCGACACGGCCGAGAGGGGGTTGCGCAAGGGGAGGGGCTTGTTACTGCGCAGGCGGTTGAATTCGGGCAACGAGATTCTTCGTCGGCTGCGGTCTCCTCAGAATGACAGCGGGAGGGGATGGCACTTCGGAATGATGGCGAGAATAGCAGCGTGTTGAGAAACGCGATAAGGAATGGAAACGGGGTTAGGGCGAGGTAGGTAATCCGTTGGGTTAAGGCAAGGTAAGAACAGCGGGACTGGTAGGGAATGGAAACAGGGCTGTGCCCTTAGATGTTTTCTGATTGGAAGCGGCCTTGGTAGCCTTTGCTGGCGGCGGTCTCCATTTGAAAGAAGACTAGCTGCATCAGTCGAGCGTCTCGTTGTACCCGGTAGCCGCCGGGATGGTAGACAACCAGCAGGGCTTGGGAACGTCCGTGGTAGCCAGCGTCCCACACTGCTGTGTGGATTGACACGCCACTGCGGAGCAGGCTCGAGCGGGGCCGACCCAACGCCATCACATCCAACGGCAGATTTACAACCTCGTTGAAGGTGATTAGGTAGGGACCTGGCTCCAATTGCAGCCAGCCGTCAGAGCCGAATTCCATGGTCTCGGTATCTGACAAGACCCGGTCGGCGTCAGCCACGCCAACAGCGCCGGGGTTGGACAACTTGGCGACTTCTTGAACGGTCATGTCGAAGCCGTTGGGTTGAAGTTGGGCTTCAAGGGACAAGAAGTGCTCCAACAGTGGCGGAGTACTTTCAATCATGTGGCCGATGGAATCGAGGTCTAGCGGGGTGCCTGGCATTTTCTTATCCAGTCCCTTCTGTTGAGTTTAAAACTAATGGGTTTAAACTCGGCGGGTTCAAAATCAGGTTTGGGCAAAATTTAGGCCCGGCCGGCCACTTCTTTTCGATGGGTGACTGGACCGGGCCAATTGTTGCCTCGTTAGGGATGTACGACTTGGTTAGTCGTGCATGAAGTCTTGGATATCTGCAGGCAGCGGCACAAACACGGGAATCTCCGTGATGATGGCCTGAGTGGTCATCATCATGCCAGCGATGCTACCAGCATTCTCAAGTGCGGACCGGGTGACCTTTACCGGGTCGACGATACCGGCCTCGATCAGGTTGCAGTATTCGCCCTTGTCTGCGTCGAAGCCCCAGTCGTCCTTGCCGTTGCGGACGGCTTCTAGAACAACTTGACCCTCGTGACCGGCGTTATCGGAAATAAGCATTAGGGGGGCGCTGAGAGCTTGATGGACCATACGGACGCCCAAGGCCTGGTCGCCTTCCAGAGTCTTTTCCAGGTCGACCAACACATGTCCGGCGCGAACCAGCGCTACGCCGCCTCCGGCCACAATTCCCTCTTCAATAGCTGCCCTGGTTGCGGAGAGGGCATCTTCTGCCCTGGACTTTCGCTCGTTAATCTCCGGCTCGGTTGCGCCGCCAATCTTCAGTACCGCAACACCGCCAACCAAGGCGGCCATGCGTTCCTGCAGCTTTTCGCGGTCATAATCGGAGCTGGTTTCTTCAATCTGAACCCGGAGTTGTTCCAGGCGTTCCTTGATGCCCTGGTCGTCGCCACGTCCCTCAATGATGGTGGACTCGTCTTTGGTGGCGACAATCCGTCGGGCCTTGCCCAGGTGTTCGATCTCGGCGTCTTCAATCTTCATGCCGCGGTCATTGCTGATCACGGTGCCGCCGGTGACAATGGCGATGTCTTCCAGAAGTGCCTTGCGGCGCTCGCCAAAACCGGGGGCCTTGATGGCCAGGCATTCCAACGTGCCGCGCATCTTGTTGACCACCAGAGTTGAAAGGGCTTCCCCTTCAACGTCTTCAGCGATGATAACCAAGGAGCGGTTCTGGGATTGCAGCATCTTTTCCATGATGCCAATAACTTCGTTGGGAGTGCTGATCTTCTGGTCGGTGATCAGGAACATGGGGCTGTCGATGGCAACTTCCATGCGTTGGGTGTCATTAACGAAGTGGGGGGATAGGTAGCCACGATCAACGCGGACGCCTTCCACAAATTCTAGGTCATCGTCCAATGACTTGGACTCTTCAATGGTGACCACGCCGTCGCGGCCCACCTTATCTAGCGCATCGGCCAACAACGCGGCGATGGGTTCTTCGTGAGCGGAGAGGGCTGCCACTCTGGCGATCCGGGCCTTGTCTTCCACAGGGATGGCCATGGTTTTCAATTCAGCAACCACAGCGGCCACGGCCATGTCCACGCCGTCGCGGATGCCGATGCCATTGGCGCCGGAGGCCACGTTCATGAATCCGTTGCGGACGATCGATTGAGCCAGAACCACAGAAGTTGTGGTGCCGTCGCCAACTGCGTCATTGGTCTTGGAGGCAGCTTCTTTGACCAGCTGAGCACCCAGGTTCGCGTAGGGCTCTTCCAGTTCAACCTCTTTGGCCACGGTGACGCCGTCGCTGCAGACTATGGGCAGACCAAACATGCGGCTGAGCAGCACGTTGCGGCCGCTGGGGCCCAGGGTTATACCCACCACCCGCTTAAGCTCGTCAACGCCGCGCATTAAACTGGTGCGGGCTTCTTCATCAAATGTTAGTTGCTTATCCGCCATGACCGTCTCCTCGTTCTTCTAACTGGCGTTGCGGTTGAGTACCGGCAGCGCAGATGTTTTTCGACGTTTAATAATTCGCGTGTTATGTGAGAAAGTTAGACTCTCCCGATTGAAAATCATGCGTCAGAAGGGCGCGATTGTCAACC
>CAVODA010000095.1:0-6033 GCA_963694265.1 Dehalococcoidia bacterium | reverse complement strand
CTGGAAATTCTGGTTACGAAATCAGGCTAGCCGGTGCTTAGCCTGTGAAGGTTGGCCTGAAATCGGTGATTGCTTTGGTCAAGTTCGCCGACAATTCGTCGGAAATATCCTTGGTTTCATTGATGGCAGTGATGATGTCTTGATGCGATCCGGTGACGTAGCGTATTAGTTGTTCTTCGAACGCTCCTACCTTCTCGATCTCGATGTCTTCCATCAACCCTTCATTGACCGCGAACAGGATTACCACTTCTTCAGCTAAGGATAGCGGCACGTATTGACCCTGCTTGAGAACCTCTGTGGCCAACTGACCACGGGCCAACTGGGCCCTGGTGGCGGCGTCCAAGTCGGCGGTGCCGAACTGAGCAAATGAGGCAAGTTCCCGGTACTGGGCCAAAGCTAGCCTGAGTTGGCCGGCAACTTTACGGATGGCCCTGGTCTGGGCGGCGCCGCCCACACGAGAGACGGAAAGTCCCACGTTAACCGCTGGCCGGATACCGGAGTTGAACAATTCAGGCTCCAGGTAAATTTGGCCGTCGGTGATGGAAATCACGTTGGTTGGGATGTACGCAGATACGTCACCCGCTTGGGTTTCAATGACTGGTAGGGCTGTTATAGACCCGCCACCAAGGGAGGCGTCCAGCCTGGCAGAACGCTCTAGCAAGCGGCTGTGCAGGTAGAAAATGTCTCCAGGATAGGCTTCACGACCAGCCGGGCGTCGCAGCAAGAGCGACATCTGGCGGTAGGCCCAAGCATGCTTGGTCAGATCGTCATAAACGATGAGAACGTCTTTACCCTGGTCCATGAACTCTTCAGCCATGGCGGACCCAGCGTAAGGGGCGATGTATTGGAGTGGAGCCGAGTCTGAGGCTCCAGCCATTACGACAATGGTGTGGTCCATAGCGCCGGCCGCTTCAAGAGAACCCACAACCTGGGCAACCTTACCCTGCTTCTGGCCGATGGCCACATAGATGCAGATTAAGTCGCCGCCCTTCTGGTTGATGATGGTATCAATGGCGATGGCGGTCTTGCCGGTGGAACGGTCGCCAATGATCAATTCCCGCTGGCCACGGCCAATGGGAATCATAGCGTCGACGGCTTTGATGCCAGTCTGTACTGGTTGGTCAACAGACTGACGGGACACCACGTTGGGTGCCACCTTCTCAACGGAGCGGGTTCCAGTGGTTGCCACCGGGCCCTTTCCATCTAGAGGACGACCCAAGGGGTCAACCACACGACCGATCAGCGCATCACCGACGGGCACTTCAATAATCCTGCCGGTGGAGCGTACGCGGTCGCCTTCTTTCACAGCATTGGGGTCGCCCAAAATGGCCGCACCAACGATGTCTGATTCCAGGTTTAAGGCTAGACCAAGAACGTCGTTTCCAAAATCCAGTAGTTCGTTGGATCGGACGCCTTGAAGCCCTTGAATGCTTGCAACACCGTCGCCCACTTGGACCACTGTGCCCACATCCACTAGAGCCAAATCGCCGCCAAATTCTTCAATCTGACGCTTAATTAGCGAGACTATGTCCTGTCCTCTGGTAGCCATCAGAGGTTCTCCTTACGGTAACGATTGGGTCAGTAGCAGCAACGCTGCCAAAGACTCTTATCTAACCTTTCCTGAGTGTCTTCCGTTCTTATTAAAGTAGTGAAGACCTATTATCATTTTAAGCCGGGATTGCCACCGGGATTTTTACACCGAGGCAGCAATCTCTGTATGCAAAGTGTTTCGCAGCGCCTCAAGTCTAGCCTTGGTGCTGCCGTCCAATAATTTGTCACCAATCTGAATCACCAGGCCGCCGAGGATAGACTCATCAACCTTGGTGGTTAGTACAACCTCACGGCTGACCAACTCCTTGACGAAGTTGGTGATGCGATCAGACTCCGCGCTTTCCAGTGGGACCGCGGTGGTGATTTCAACCCGTTGTCGGCCCAGATGGGTGTCTAACAATTCTGTGTAACCGGAATAAACACCGGGGATGGAATCCACTGAGTTTTTGGCTACCAACAAATCCACTAGATTTCGCACCAGCGGGTTCACACCAGCCAAAACTGTTGCGGTGGCCGCCAGTTTGTCCGTAGCAGACATGTCTGGGTGTTTCAATAGAGTAGAGAACTCGGCGTCGTTAAACGCCTCGGCCACCACTGCCAAATCTTCACCCCAGGGTTCAACCTGGTTGTTTTCTATGGCCAAGTCAAAGATGGCCTGGGCGTAACGTTTTCCTGAGATTTGTCGGGCCATTGGTTCTTTAGCCCCTTCTCAGGCTTTCGCCTTCTTCCAATACCTGGGCGATCAGGCTCTCGTGGGCCGTGCGGTCCAGAGAGGTACGGATAACCCGTTCGGCCGCAGTGATGGCTAGGTCGCCAAAACTGGCTCGGACTTCTTGCAGGGCGGTGTCCCGCTCCCTCTGAATGTCTGCTTTTGCCCGTTCCACGAAGGCCTCAGCCTCCTGGCGTGCCTTGTCCATTTCCTCGGTCCGAAACCGTTCGGCCGCTTCCCGTGTCTGGTCCATGATGCGCTGACCTTCACGCCGGGCCTCGGTTATCTGTTCTTGGATGGCGTCTTGAGAAGACGCAGCGTCTTCACGTGCCTTTTCGGCAGACTCCAAGCTTTCCCGGATACGGTCTGCCCGTTGGTCCATCAGTTTCAGTATCGGCTTGTAAGCAAACAAATACAGAAGAATGAGAACCAGCAGGAAGTTGACCAGGTATATCGCGAGGCTTGGGAAATGTATTCCCAATGTCTCTAACATATCAACCTACTTTGTTTTCTTGAATGCCTTGAGTGGGTTCGATTAAAAACCCACCCAGGGCACGCATTAGTGACTGAGTCTGGACTAAATTGGGTTTGACCCAACCTAGAAGATGAAACCGATCATGATCGCGGCGACCAGGGCGTAAATCCCCAAAGCCTCAGCGAAGGCGATGCCCAAAATCATGTTGGTTTGAATGTTGCTGGTAGCCTCGGGGTTCCGGCCAATCGCGCTCATGGCGGCGGCGCCCAGAAGACCGATACCGATGCCGGGGCCAATCAGACCTAGTCCGATGGCGATTCCGGCTCCCAGCAGCCTTGCGGCTTCAGTTTCAATCTGGGCCAGGGGAATGTTTGCCAAAGCAAGTAGAGCGTCCATCGTCGTTCCTTATCTCCTTAGTTCCGTGCATTTTGCGTTTCTGCGTTGATTACTCGTGCTTAGTCTTGATTAGAGGCGTAGATCGCGAAGATCCCACCCAATGCGGCCGCCGCAATTCCAACGACGGACAGTACCATTAACAAGATCAATACATCCATTGCGCCACCTCTAAGTTAACGTCCCTTATGTTTGCCCGCGCTCCGTGTTTCTAGCGGCTGCTCGGGCACCGAACCGGGGCGTTGATACCCCGGTGATTATAACTGTCGTTTTATTTATCCGGAAACTTTTCTAACCCGTACACTCACCCACGATGAGCGGTTAGTGGGCCTCTGCCTCTGCGTGGTGAGAGGTGATTGCAATTGCTGCGAACACCAGCGTTAGACCGGAGAAAATCAAGGCTTGGATGAATCCAACCAAGAGCTCCAGACCATATACGCCCACCGTGGCTATGAATGGCACCAAGAATGCCGATACTAGTACCAGAATCTCTCCGGCGGTCATGTTACCGAACAGCCTGAAGGTGAAGCTGATTAGCCGCACTAGTTCGCTGAAGGCTTCCAACGGGCCGACGAAGAAGAAGTCCAGCATGTATTGGAAGGCGTCTAGAATCTGGAATTTGAAGAGGGCTGCAACACCCAGCTTCAAGCTGCCGATTCTGATGAATTTCGAAAGATATCCCAGGCCGAGCATTCTGAAGCCTAGCCATTCTACAAAGACGAACGAAACCAAAGCCAAGGCCAAAGGCATGTTGATATCTGTGCCAGCCGGCCTGAGCAGATGTATCTGTACGATGTCTCCGTCCTTGAATCCCAAAGACGGATAAATGGGCAACAATGCGATCCAGGCATTGATGAGTACAAACAAGAAAATGGTGGCAATCACCGGGAAGATCATACGGCTGTGTTCTCTGCCTACAGTTCCGGCCACAAAGCTCAATAAGCCTTCAACTGCAATTTCTATAAAGTTCTGGAATCGACCTGGAATCATCGCGGCTTTGCGCGCTCCCAAGACGAACAGCAGAACCAGAACGATGCTAGCAATCCAAGAAGAGAGGAGTGAGTTGGTGATTATGACGTTATTGCCTTGGTAAGGGCCTTCATCAACCAGTTCTTCAATCAAGTGGTGCTGGTCTTCAGTTAGAAGGTGTTCGTTGTGGCCCAGTTCTACATCCTCACCGGTTATCTGTTGGAGGAGACTGGTGAGGCGGACTTCTTCATCTTCACTCAGGGGACTGTGGTCTGCTTTTTTTAGATACCCTTCGATTTCTTCAGCAAAGAGAAAGTCACGGTAGTGAATGCGGTCCGAAGTGGGGAAGGCAACCTGTGCCGGGAGATGGACTGCGGGTTTGGGTATGAAGGGACCTTCAGCAGTCAGACCAGAATCTTTGTCCTCTTCTGACTGGGTAAGACCGGCGCCAATAGCGCCGGTAATAAGTCCTGCAATGGCTAATGCCACAACAATCAAAATGCCAAAGGCGACGAATTTGCCTGTGCCGGAACCCACTATGGATTCCCTCCAATATCTTTCGAGTTTTTGTCCGGTTGGCTATTGCTTCCCGGTGTATTTTCGCCATTCAGAGGTTCAGGTTTTATCAACGGTTGAATCATCTTAATCAACCCGTAGAACGCTGATGTTGTCCCGAGCGCTAAGCCCAGCAGAGTGAACAGAAGTTTGGTGCCAAGCCATTCATCCATCAGGACACCGCCAACCACACCAACGACGATGCAGGTAGCAACGTACCATCCGAGCCCGGTTAGGCGTAAGGCGAGGAGTCTCCGATTCATGTTTCCGACAGAGCGTTGTGAATAATATCACTAGGGATTTTGAAAGTCAATTGAGACTAAGTTTACGGAAAACGCTAATTGATTATACAAAAAAAGACCCTTCCATTTGCAAATGGAAGGGTCTTTTTTGTTTATTTACCGATTTAACGGCGTTAGCGGGTGCCTGACTCTTTGCCAAAATCCTCTAAATCTAGAGAATCTATGAAGTCTGTAAAGGCAGACATGCTCTTTAGTTCTTCAGGCTTAACCTCTACCGGAGGCTCGGTTGCGGTGGAACCGTCACCGATTGTTTCGTGCCCCAGCGGCTTTCCGGTTTCTTTGTCCAGATGAATCCCAGCCTTGTCCATAACCTCTTCATTGGCGTAGATGGGCACCTTGGCCCTTACGGCTAGAGCCACGGCATCACTGGGACGGCAGTCAATCTCTTTAGACTCGCCGTTGGCTTGGATGGTGATTTTGGCAAAGAAAGTATCGTTCTGGAGGTCACTCACCAGGATATGGTCTATGGTGCCACCCAAGGAGTCAATGATGGTACCCAACAAGTCATGGGTCAGCGGCCGAGGAACGCTGAGATCCTGAAGTTTGACCGCAATGGCGTCGGCCTCTGCCGGTCCAATCCAAATGGGTAGATACCGGTCGGACTGTTTCTCTTTAAGAATCACGACGCGTTGGTAATTCATAGGACTGACCCGGATACTATCTACGGTCATCTCGAGCATTTACTTGTTGGCCTCCGAAAATCGTCCATTGCTCTGGCAAAATTGTAGTCCTACACGAATTTGCATGTCAACCCGAATTACGCGTGTTTTGTGACTAGACAAGCGTCTAATTATGTCGAACTTGAACCTAGATGGACATAAGGGAATCTCTTTATATTAAATAGGTCAACAACGGATGCCCCAAGGTATATAAAAACGGCTACCTGAGACATCGTTTTAGACATCGCCTGAAATAACAATGGTTGAAGGTACAATAAACGCCTGCTACTAATGTCTGCAGTTATTCACCGTGTCCATCGCCAATAGCGGCCAATAGTGGCAGCAAAATGTTTACAGTTACGACAGTGCTTGCAACTTACCGTGCAACATACCGTGTTGATCTCGTTCCCGGAGGACTTG
>CAVODA010000094.1:0-6037 GCA_963694265.1 Dehalococcoidia bacterium | reverse complement strand
CGTTCTTCGAGACGTTCCAGCAGGCCAGCGACCTCTGAGGTGTCTGTGACGATGTTTTGGAGTGAGGCGTATTGCTGGCGGCCTCTTTCGGGATCAGCCAAGCGGCTGGGCAGCCCGTAGAGCGTACACATAATCTCCATCAGACGTGCAGTGCCGGTGAAGTCTTCTTCAACCTGGAAGTACTGGGGCAGATGAACCACAAAGATGCGGGTTTCAATGTCCAGCGCATCAAGGGCATTGGGGATCAGGTAGGTGATGGTGGTTGGGCCTTCGTAATCACTGGGGCGCACGCCAACCAGCTTGTATTCTTCTTCGTTCCGTGCGTCGACAGTGCCACCGGAGACCAATAGCTGACGAGTGTGGGGGACCATGTCGTACATTGCCCCAATCATGGAGTAACGCTTCACCCCAAGATATTTCAGGACTTCGATCAGCGAGTCGGTGTAGTCCTCTCCGTAGAGGTGTGGCTCCAGCATGTGTAGGGTAATTATGTCTGGCCCGTGTTCCCGGATGGCCACGCTGATGGTGGTGGACGGGATGTTGTATTCCCGGACACCCTGCTTCAGGACCGATTTGGGGCGGTACCGGGTGAAGTCATAGTAGCGTCCTGGTTTGACCAAACGGCCAATCTCTTTGGACTCTAGATGACGCTCCAAACGCCTCATGGTTAGCGTGCCTACGTTTCCCACGTCAATCCACGGTCGTAGGACGGCCAATACGTGGGGGTCTTTCAGTTCTGGCAGGGGCTCTTGGAATTCAAAATCACCAATGCGCATGCTATCAGTTTGACAGTGGAGTTTTGGATTTACAAGAGTAGGTTAACCGGCCTAGTGGGAGTTTCCAATCGGGCTGGGTCCAGCTACAGCGGCGTGTGTTGTAAACCTGAATTTTGCTATCATACGTAATCAGAATATAACTGCAAGCGGGAACGGGTTTTGGGCTCGTCCGGTACTGGTTCAGTAATTGGAAACCGGCCTTTGACTGCTTGCCAGATCACATCCAATAAGGGCGAATGTCGACCAAATTTCTAGCGCTTCTGATAGCCATAATGGCTGGTTTCCTGATTGCTGCCTGCGGTGGAGATACGGTGGTGTCCACCGCTGTGCCTGAGGAAGTGGTGAAGACTGAAGTGCCCAGTGAAGCCGTTCAACCGCCGATTTGGCGTTATGTGAACAGTGGCTGGGTTGCTCCGCGGGATGAAGAGTCGGCTGGCGCGTTTTCCAGAGAACTCAGAGTGGCAGTAATCACCAGCGATCTGGAGATGACGCAATTCAACCAAAAAGTGGTCGGCAAGCGCACCTATGGTAGGGGCGACACACTGGGCCGCCCTGATTTTCCGGGTTCGGTGGTTTTGGTGGCCTATCTGCTCTGGCTGCCGGTACAGGGCGACCCGTTATCCGTGGTTGGCATAGAGATAGAGATAGACGGAAACGTGGCGGTGGTGGACTTAGAACTTGAAGAAGATGCCCAGGGCCGCGAATTGCCGTATCTGTACGCTCCCATGACCATGGTGACAGTAGACCGCTCAGAGTTCGCGGCCAACGGCCCGGTGGAGTTTCAATTCAGGCTAGACGGTGAGACTCTGGCCACAGTGAGCGACACTCTTCGGTAGCTTTTTAATTTAGTTGTTCCGTTGTTCAATTAAAAGGAGGGCATCCCCAAATGTACGGGATGTCCTCCTTTTATCTGCTTGTGTGCTAGAAAGGTTTTGGTTACGAATCCTTACTCAGGAATCTCAGCGACCATGCCTTCGCCAAGTTCCACGTCCACAGTGGCCAGTACCTGGGCGACCAGCATGTAATGGCCAACCAGCACGGCTAAATGCAGGGTGTCCTGCTCGCCAAACCGAGCTACCAGGGCCTTGTAGGTGGCGTCGCTGACCTTGTGCTGTTGCAGCATCTCTTTCACGTAGCCGGACAACAGCGCCTCGTCTCCGGTGAGGCCCTCTGGGGCGGCTCCGGTGGCGATTATCTTGATGGTCTCGTCGGAGACTCCTCCGGCGCGGGCGAGCTTGGCGTGGGCCGAGAACTCGTACTGGGAACGCATCTCCCGGGCGGTGGTGATGATGACGATCTCTTTCAGACCTTCTGGGATGCCGAACTCGTAGCGTACAAAGGCTCCGGTGTCAGCCACGCGAGCGGCCAATTTAGGGCTGTGCAGTAGCACGCCGTAGGGCCCGCGTATGCTGCCACGGGTGCCTACGATAGAGTCGAAATAACCCTGTTCTTCTTCGTTGAGTTGTTCTCGGGTTACGGCTGGTAGTCTAGCCATTTGGATTCTCCTTGTTGTTTGGTAATTGTTTTACTAGTTTTGTGCGATGACGCTGTTCACTTGTCACCCTGAGCGTAGCGAAGGGTCTGCCAAGGTGCGAGTCGGTAGATCCTTCGTTGCTTCCGTCCTCGGGATGACAAACCCGAAAGGGTACACAAAAAGGCTTCCGGTCTCTTGCTAAAGAGTTTTAGCCCTTCTTGTCGGCTGGTGTGGGGTTGCCGGCGATGTTGACCTTCACTGAACCAAGGTGGTTGCGGCTGGTGAAATACAGGGTCTTCATGTCGTCGCCGCCAAAGGCCAGGTTGGTGGTGGCGGAAGCGCCGTGCCTGATGATACCCAGCTTTTTGCCACTGGGGTCAAATATGTACAGGCCGCCGGAGCCGCCAGTGTAAATGTTGCCTTCGATGTCTACTTTCATGCCGTCTGGGACGCCAGATTCTTCACCATTAACGTCGATGATGACCTTGTCGCTCTGCCTGGCCAGGGTCCCGTTGGGCTGGACCTCAAAGGAACGAATGTGGCCTCTGCGAGAGTCGTTGATGTAGAGGATGCTCTCGTCTGGTGAGAACATCAGTCCGTTAGGAACTACGAAGTCGCCAACCAACAGGGTCATAGTTCCCAGGTCTGGTGAGACTCGGTAGACGCCGGAGAAGTTGAGGTCCCACTGTTCTGCGGGGTGCGGGCTGGTCCACGGGTCGGTGAAATAGATGCTGCCGTCAGACTTCACCACAACGTCGTTGGGGCGGTTGAGTTGGCGACCCTGGAAGCTGCTGGCGATGACCGTTGCGCTGCCATCAGCCTCCTGACGGGCAACGCGGCGGCTGTCGTGCTCTGCGGACACCAGGCGGCCTTGTAGGTCCCGTGTTAGACCGTTGGCCCGGTTGGTTCCTTCCACAAAAACGGTGGTGTCTCCGCCTGGAACGTGCTTCATACGACGGTTGTTATGGATGTCGCTAAACAGCAGATAGCCACCCTCTTTCCACCAGAGTGGTCCTTCTGCGGGGCCTTCCGTTCCGCCAAAGCCATCGGCCAACTCCAGTATTGGCTCGTCGGTTGAAATGATCTTGGATAATTCCGGGGCAAACTGCTCTATCGGCATATCCCCCTCCTTTAGAATCTAATTTCGGGCCGGGTCTGCTTGCTGCGGGTCTCAAATACGGGGGAATTATAATACGAAATCCCACCCTGCGTGCCGGGGCGCTGTCACAGGCGTCACAACCCGCTTGACTGGGCTTGGTTGTGGGGCTATTCTGCCCCTAATCTGCGGCGGCAGCAGCCACGTTTTCTTAATACTAATAAGAGCGCGTCAGATGATTGCATCAGTCAAGGAGACATATCATGGCCCTTAGCCTAAATCACGTACACCTTAAAACTACAGACCCACAGAAAACAGCCAAGTTCTACATCGATACCCTTGGTGCAACCAAGGTTGAAGACATAGGAGACATTGGCGTGCGTCTGAACCTACACGGACTCACCTTGAATGTGACCACGCACATTGAAAGCCAGACCAGGGAACAAAAATACGGCATCGAGCATATCGCCATCGACTCGGATGACATCCAGGGAATGATCGATAGCCTGAAGGCCAACGGAGCCACGATTTTAGAAGAGACATCCATCTCCGGCGGCCGTCGGGTGGTGTTCTTTGAAGGTCCGGACGGCGTGCAGCTAGAGTTTATTGAAAAGAAGTAGCCCTAAATAAAGAAATAACTCTGGCCGATTAATTAAATATTACTAGGAGCAAACTTGATCTACGAAAAGAGGGTCTATAAGGCTGTGCCGGGCAATCTGCCGGCAATCAATGCCAGGTTCGCCAATCACACCTGCGCATTCTTCAAGGAATTTGATATCGGGATGGTCGGTTTCTGGAACGATGAGATTGGTGCCAGCAACCAACTGACCTACATCACCAGCTTTGATAGCATGGCCGACCGTGAAGAGAAATGGAATGCATTTGGCGCCCACAAACCGTGGCTAGAAGTGCGATCCGAGACCGAAAAGGACGGCCCATTGGTGGCCCAGGTACTCAACTCGTTCATGACTTTGACTGATTACTCGCCCCAACCGTCTTTCAAGACAACATTGCAGGAACAGCGGATCTACGAGGCGATGCCTGGCAAGCTGCCAGACCTGCACAACCGGTTCAAGAACCACACCATGGCTCTCTTTGAGAAGCACGGTATTGAGAACGTGGCTTACTGGGTTGACGTTGTGGGCACCAGCAACCGTCTTACCTACATGCTGGGTTACCCAGATATGGCAGGCAGGGAGAAAGGCTGGTCGGGTTTCCAGTCGGATCCAGCCTGGCAGACGGCCCGAGCCGCCTCTGAAGAGAACGGCGCGCTGGTTCGAGTGTCCAAGCACTCTATGTTGCGACTAGCTGATTACTCTCCTCGTTAGCTGGCTGTTTAAACAAAGAATTTATGCACCGGCCCGGACTTGAATTGGTCCGGGCTGATGTATATCAACTGAAGGACTAATGAACGTGGATATAGATAAGATCAGGAGCCAAATACCCGTTCTGGCCCATACAGCCTATATGAATACTGGTTGGTCGGGCCCGCCGCCGCGCCGCGTCGCCCAAGCCATGAAAGACCGGATCGACCTGGAGCTGGAACAAGGGCCCATCATGCCTGAAGTCCTTGAAGCCGGTAGGGAGATTCAGGCACAGGCTAGAGAGGCAGCGGCCCGAATCTATAACGCCACGGTGGATGAGGTGTTGGTCACCCGCAACACCACGGAGGGCCTGAACATCGTCCTCAGCGGGTTGGACTGGAACCAAGGCGATGAGATTATTATCTGCGACATGGAACACGGGTCTGTGATTGCTCCGGCGCAGCTTATCGGCCAGCGCTACGGTCTGGACGTAAAGGTTGTGCATCTGGAGATGCTAGATTCCAGTGAAACCATACTGACCAAGATCGAATCCGCTTTCACGCCCAAGACGCGCATGGTCTTCGTCAGCCACATCCTGTACGCCACCGGTCGGCGGATGCCTGCTGAAGAACTCAGGAGGGTGACCAAGGACCGGGGTATCTTGTTGATGCTAGACGGTGCCCAGACCGGCGGCCATATTGAGCTTGATATGGACCGCTCCGGGTTTGATTTCTACTCTATTCCCGGCCAGAAATGGTTGTTAGGCTACGAGGGCTCCGGGGCGCTGTATATCCGACGTGAACACCTAGAGCGAATACACCCGGCCCACACCGGCGGGCGCGGTATCGCCCGGCCAGCCGACGCCAACAACTTCCAACCAGTTGCCGACAGCATGGAGAAGTTTCTGGGCGGTTCGGTGAGCGTACCGGTGCAGGTGGCTTTTTTGGAAGCGACCAAGTTTGTCGAAGAGGTCGGCATCAAGAATATTGAAGCGCGTAACCTGGATCTGGCAGACTCGGCCAAGGCCAAGCTAGCAGAAATCCCTGGCGTCACAGTAAATTCGCCACTGAAACGGGCCGACTCCTCAGGCCTGGTCAGCTTTGCCATTGCCGGTCAGGAGCCAATTCCCATCGTGGAACAACTTTGGGAGAACCACCGCCTAGTGGTACGGCAGGTGGGCAACCCCGCCGGAGTCCGAGCATCCCTACATTTCTTCAACACCGAAGCAGAAGTTGACCTGCTAGTAGACGGAGTTCGCGAACTAGCAAAGTAAATTTTTAATTCCCACTGAACCCAAAAGCGCCGCAAGAATCATTCTTGCGGCGCTTTTTTTACTTCGTCAGCCTCATTCAACTAACACCTTGTACGTTGGCGACTACAACTGGGC
>CAVODA010000093.1:0-6058 GCA_963694265.1 Dehalococcoidia bacterium | reverse complement strand
ACCCGGTGATAATTACCGATCCTGCTCCCAAAAACACGAACAGAGCAGCAGCGAGCAATTCAATAAATGATGACCGCCAGGCCTCAATCGATTGGTTGGGGGCTAGTACTCCACCCGGTACACTCGCTCAGCGGTGCCACGGAACATGTCTACCCGCTCTGTAGCCGAGTAGTCCTTGGTCAGCCGTTTGAACGCGTTGTAGAGGATGTTGTAGGAATGACCGACTTTGTCTGGTGGGAAGTTACTCTCAATCATGCCCCGGTCTGGTCCGAACTGCTCAATGGCGTAATTCATGAACGGAGCCATCAGCCCGGCCAGTTCTTCAGACCCAATGGGTTTCTCTCTAGCAGACCAGTCGTAGCCCGTGCGCGGCTGTCCGATGCCGCCAAGTTTCACCGTGACGTTGGGGCACTTGGCCACCTCAGCCAGGTTCTTCTTCCAAACGGGTATGACATCTTTCTCAAGGTTGGCATACGGGCCGGTGCCCAGCACACCGCCAATATGGTTCAGGATGATGGGCAGCTCCGGGATGGCCTGGGCAAACGCCACCAACTCCGGTAGTTGGTGGAAATACATCCACGCATCGAAGGAGAAACCCATCCGGGCAAGGACTCTGGCTCCAGCCCTGAATCCTTCCTCACCAAGCTGTTCCTTCCGGTTCCAGCGGTTGCTGCCGATATCCGGATGGTCGTCGTAGGTCAGGCCGTGTCGAATACCCCGGAATCTCTGGGGGCTGGCCCTCTGCAACGCCTCCAGCACCGGCTCAACGGCATCTCCCAAGTGCAGGTTGGCGTGTCCGACGATCGAAGCCGCTGCCTTGGCCGGTCCGTAGAGATCTGTAGAGGCGGCAGCCGCCAGACCCTGGACAAACTCCACCTCACCCACCGGGCGCATCTCTTCTGGGCCGTCTGTGCGGTACATGGCGTTGGTCTCAACGAACACCGTGGATACCACGTTGTGACCGCTGTTTAGGTCGTCATACAGCTCGCTCAGCAGATAATTCTGGTAG
The DNA here is from genome assembly GCA_963694265.1 of Dehalococcoidia bacterium. GTDB lineage: Bacteria > Chloroflexota > Dehalococcoidia > Lucifugimonadales > UBA3495 > UBA9611. The sequence goes on along the minus strand of CAVODA010000093.1, from coordinate 5,049 downwards.
GGGATTCGGGCCGGACGTCGGTCCCACAGATGATGGTGTGGGTCGCAGATAGGAATCTCTGGTTCCAGGGTGGGTTCTTCGGTTAATGCCAGCCAATCATTACCTCCAAATGGCATGATTAAGCCTCCAATCTTTCAAGTTTTTCGGGTTTTATTATGTGCGCAACGCCGCGAATTTGCCGCGAATCGCTGCGCCTCTGTTACTGCGTAATATCTACGCCCAGGATCACCACCGGCTCAGCCGGGCGGTCGCCCCCTGCAGTTGCCACCAACGAGATGGCATCCACCACGTCCTGACCCTCAATAACCTGGCCGAATATGGTGTGCAATCCGTTCAGGTGGGGCGTGGGTACCGTGGTTATGAAGAACTGGCTGCTGTTGGTATTGGGGCCTGAGTTGGCCATGGCCAATATGCCGGCCTGGTCAAACACCAGAGGAGAACCAAACTCGTCATTGAAGAAGTAACCTGCCCCGCCGCTGCCAACGCCTGCAGGGTCTCCACCCTGGATCATAAAGTTTTGAATAACGCGATGAAATATCACACCGTCATAAAAGCCTTCAGTAGCCAGGAATATAAAGCTGTTGACCGTCTCCGGGGCTTCACTGGCAAATAGTTCTATCACCACGTTACCCGTGTTGGTGCGCATGGTTGCCACATAGCTCGCCGTGGGGTCAATGGTCATGGCCGGAGGTTCAGTCCATTGCATGGCCGGCTGTGTCGCTTCATTGGTTGGTGGGACTGTTACCTCGACCGGCTCATTCAAGTTACTCAGGCGGGTCACAAAGCTCTGGTAAAGGTTTTCAGATTCTCCCACCCCAAAGTTGACGTAATCTTCTGCGGAGACCTGACCTTCCTGTCTGATTTGACGCACCAGCAGGTCTTCAGTGCCGACCCACAGGATCATCAGTTCATTCTCGGTTTCGTCTGGCACAGTACCGGTAACTCGGTAGACCGGCAGACCGTCCAGCACGTCCTGAATTGCCTCTGTAGCAACCATATTTTCGGGCACGAATTCTGAGGTTTCAGAGCTGTTGACTTCTTCGCCTTTTAGCCACTCTTCCGTTAGTGGATTTTTGGTGTAGGTAAACCCTGCGACCTCGCGCGACTCTGTGGTTACTTTGCCGACAAATCCCTCTGTGGCAATATCCATCGTAACCGTAACCTGGTTATCGCCGTCCACGTAGCCACTGCCGGTCATCTCCATTGAAATCAGGTGGCTGTCAGAATCTTCCGTAGTTTTGATAACCAGGGTTCCCTCCAGAAAAAAGCTCTCCAGTTCTGCCATAGCGATTTTGATGTCTGCTAGCAGTTCTGCGGGAGCCCGGTCTGTTGGTGCGCCAGTTGGTTTTGGTATTTGCGTCGGCGCTGCAGTCTCAGTCGGGGCCAAAGTTGCTTCTGCCCCTCCCCCACAAGCCGCTAGAATTACGGCAATAAAAAGCGCGAGGATGGGCAGAGTTTTCATACTATTTTTTTGCGTGGCGAACCGTCCCTATCAAAGAGAAATTAAATCTGAATTCCGGCAAAGATTGCTCCCCGCCTATGACGCCAAACGCCTGAACTTAACGAAGACTCTTGGCAAACTTCTGGCGTATCTTGGCAACCTTGGGGCTGATGACCACCTGACAGTACATACTGCCGGGGTTGTTCTCGTAGAACTGCCGGTGCTCCGGTTCCGACTCGTAGAACACTTCAAAGGGGGAAATCTCTGTAACCACCGGGCCTGGTTGGCTACCCTCAGCGTCCAGTTCCTTGATGAACTCAGCCGTCTCATCACGCTGGGCGTCGGTGGTGTGGAGGACGACCGAGCGGTAGCGAGCGCCTCTGTCCGCGCCCTGGTAGTTGAGGGTGGTTGGGTCGTGCGAGGCGAAAAACACCTCTAGCATTTCCTTAAAGGAAATCTCGGAGGGGTCAAACTCAATCCGCACTACCTCAGCGTGACCGGTGGTCTCTTCGCAGACCTGATAATAGTTCGGGTTGGCCACGTGCCCACCAGAATACCCCGAGGCCACAGCCTTCACGCCTTTGATCTCCAAGAACACGGCTTCAGTGCACCAGAAGCACCCCCCGCCGAATACTGCGACCTGGTTATTGTTATCCATCTTTATTTCTCACTTTGTATTTTCAAACGTCATTAGCTTATCGAATGAGCGACCGTTCTGGTTAACCGACGATATCCGCCAGTCGGTCCAGTTGGCCCATATCGGCCGCACTGGGCAAGAAGACTAATTCATCCATGCCAATGCCTTCCAAGTCATGGATCATTCCTTTGACGGCCTCAGTGGAAGACACAGCGTTCTGAGCCATCTGCTCGGCCACCGGGCCCAAGAACGAATAATAATGCCTGATGTAGCCACCAACAACGTCGGCGGCGTCGGGGCCAAGGGCATAAGAACACACGGCAGCCAATCGGGGCTTGCCGGGTTTACCCTCGGCCTCCCAAGCATCGACTGCCATCTTATACGAAGCTTCTACGGCTTCGGGTTGGGTACCGGCGGCCAGGTAGCCATCGGCCAGCCTTCCGGCGCGGGCGATGGCTTGGGGTGTGCCTCCGCCGATGAGGATCTCCGGCCCGCCGACCTGAACTGGAGGAGGGCCAACTGGGCCAACACCGTTTTCCGGGTCAACATCTTCCCCAGACCAGATACGTTTCATTGTGGCTATCTGGTCTTCAAATCGACGACCCCGGTTGTTGTATTGGGCTGGTGCGGCTTTGTAGTCGTCAGGACGACGCCCCACGCCAAAGCCCAGAGTTAGACGCCCGTTGGAAATGGCGTCCAAACTGGCAGCCTGCTTGGCCAGCACGCCTTCATTCCGGAGCGGGGCCAGCATCACGCCGGTCATAAGTCTGATTCTGGTGGTCACCGCAGCAGCAGCCGCCAGCATGATAAAGGGCTCAAAGTTCTGGTAGACGATGCGATCAATGGTCCCCAGCGTGGAGAACGGGCCAGCCTCGGCTCGCTGGGCCCATTCCATGATGAAATCACCCTTAACGCCGGGTATGGCGCCGGGTAAGCCAATTCCAATCTTCATGTGAGTCTCCGTCCCAGTGGTTTAGAGCGTTTGGTTGTACCGATTAGTTTCAGCTATTGGACTCGGTTAAACAAAGCTGAGATGCTCGTAGTTGCCACCAACAGTGGACTTGGCGTCCAGGTCCATCCATTTCTCAACAAGGGTGGAGTAAACGCTGCGGTAGTCCAAATTAAAGTGCAGGTCGCCGTCCAATTGATCGGCTTCTTTAAGGGATGGGTATTCACCGTACATGCCACCGTTCACAGGCTGGCCGATGATGTAACATCCGCCGCCGGAACCGTGGTCTGAGCCGGAGCCATTATCTTTGACTCGACGTCCAAACTCGGTGAAGACCAGCATCATGACATTGTCGGCGGCATCGTGTTCCTTCAGGTCGGCGAAGAAGTCTCCGATGCCAGCGGAGAGGTCACTGAGGAGCGGGGTCTGCACCGGCACCTGGTTCGCGTGGGTGTCATAGCCGCCCTGAGACGTGTACAGCACGCGAGTGCCCAGTCCTTTGAAGATTACTTGGGCCATACCACGGAGACTCTGAGAGATGCCCGTAGAGGCGTATTCCACCGTGGACGAATAGCTATCGGCGGCGGTCTTGAGAATATCAGCGCCTTTCAGGGCGTCCAGGCCGGTGCGTCCCAGGTAATCCATGGCCGCTCCGGTGCCGATGGCCGGCGAGTACATCCTTTCAAACACGTCCAGCGCGCGGGCACGTTGTTCTTCGCCCTGGATACCGGTGAGGACACCGTAGCCTTCCAACACGGCAACCGATGCCACGGGAACGCCGGTCAATGCCAGAGCCCGGGGCAGACCGCGACCAAAGTTCACCCCGGTCAGTACGTTCTCGCCTTTGGGGTCAATGTCGCGGATAACCCGACCCAGCCAACCCTCCATGGCGATCTTCTCCGGCTCACAGGTGTGCCAGATATCCATGGCCCTGAAGTGGGAGCGGTTCGGGTTGGGATAGCCCACACCGTTGATTACAGCGACTTCGCCTTGGTCGTAGAGGCTCTTGAACGCGCCCAAGTTGGGGTTAAACCCAAACTGGTCGTTAATCTGCAGCACATCCTCGGCGGGGATGCCCACGGTGGGGCGATTATCGTAGTAAAGGGGGTCGGCGTAGGGGACCACCATGTTCATATAATCGCTGCCGCCGGTCAGTTGGACCACCACCAGGATGGGGTCTTTCTTGGTCGAAGTCATGGGCTCACTCCCTTCGGGTTGCCGAGTGGAATCTAATTCACTGGTTTCAGTTATCTGAAGACCGAATCGGGGTTACAAGATTAGGGTTCACTCTAGCAGCGGCACAAATGAGCGTCAACGCTGTTGCGCATTAATAAGACAGTAGCCATCTAAAATGTTCGATCGGCCAGGCGTTTGCAGGCGTGAACCGCTTGACAGTGGTTCAGCGGTGGCCTTACGATTCAGAGTGGCTCCCGTACGCGTAGGGAAGACCAGGACGAACCTTGGTGCGAGCCCAATTGGGCAAGTCTCTTGGGTTGGCATGGGGATATAGCTCAGCTGGGAGAGCGCGGCGTTCGCAATGCCGAGGCCGAGGGTTCGAGTCCCTCTATCTCCACCATAATGCCCTTGTAGCTCAGAGGATAGAGCGGCGGCGTCCTAAGTCGCGCGTCGGGGGTTCGAATCCCTCCAAGGGCACCATTTAAAATCAGGTGGCGGCACAAATCCCAATAGCCGCTACATAACAGGCCCGGCGTCATACTCGATGGACGCCACATATCGCAGGAGCGTAGCTCAGTCTGGCCAGAGCGCTGGTCTCCAAAACCAGTGGCCGGGGGTTCGAATCCTCCCGCTCCTGCCAATTTTTTGGAACTAGAAAGGCCCCCAACGTTTGTTGGGGGCCTTTTTGTGGTTATCGTTCGAGCTCACTTAATGGGTAGGGTCAAAACCGTTGAAGATTCCTTGGTCGTTATAAGTATCCTTACGATTTTGGTATATTACATCAGTGTCATAATACCAACCCATCAGGCATGAAATGTGGTCGTCTGAAAGCTGTTTCTCCAATCT
>CAVODA010000092.1:0-6098 GCA_963694265.1 Dehalococcoidia bacterium | reverse complement strand
GCCTGGTCGCGCTCCCAGTAGCTCATGCGGTCAGTGTTAATGGGGCCGGGGCACACGGCATTCACGGTGATGTTGTGGGGCGCCAAGTCCATCGCTGAGGCCTGAGTCAGCCCGATGACCGCGAACTTGGATGTCGAGTACGCCGCTCCGTTGGCGCTGGCCTGTTTACCGGCATTGGAGGCGATGTTGATAATCCGGCCGCCGTTGCCGGCTTCAATCATGTGGCGGGCCGCAAACTTGGTGGCCAGGAACACGGCGGTGGTGTTGATGGACAGGAAATGGTCCCAGACTTCTTTATCAAGTTCCGTAACCGGCACTTTGTCCTTGCCGATGATTGCCCGTGCGTTGTTGACCAAAATATCAATGCGGCCAAACTTGGCAATCGTGTCGGCCACCATCTGTTCTATCTGCGCTGGGTCTGAAAGGTCACAGTAGAGGGGTAGCGCGGCACGGCCTAGCGCTATTACTTCTTCAGAAACGGTCTGAATACCGCCCCATTCTTCACGAATTTCAGCCGGAGGCAAGTCTGACGCTTCACGGCGAACGTCGGATAGGGCGATATCAGATCCCTGTCCGGCAAGTTTCATCACTGTGGCCCGGCCAACGCCGCGCATACCGCCTGCGCCAGTGATCAGGGCAATTTTTCCGTCTAGTCCGGGCATGAAGCCTCCTGTTTTACACACGATATTCCGTTCATATAGAAGCCTCGTCATTTTAATGGACGGCTTCGGGCAATTCAACGTCGGGCTCCATGATTTCCTCCCTGTGGTAATATTGTTGCGACTGTCAGGCGTGGCAATATTTGCGCCAGGCATCACTCATCAGAATAAAATTTTCGTTGGCAGGAGGGAACTCATCATGGCCACGGTAGGAAGCGGCAAATACACTTACGAATACGTCCCCAACTGGGCAAAGATGCCCGAGGGTCAACTCATGGGCACGGCCAGTGCGGTGGCAACCGACTCCCAAGACAGGGTCTACATCTTCCAGCGCACCAACCCGCCAGTGCTGGTCTTTGACCGCAACGGCAACTTTTTGAACTCCTGGGGCGAGGGCATGTTCACCGACCCTCACGGCATCTTCATCAAGGATGACATCTGCTACCTCACCGACCGTGAGGGCTCCATCGCCATGAAGACCACGTTGGACGGCAAACCGTTGCTGACCATCGGAACCAAGGGCGAGTACTCAGACACCGGCTGCGAGAAAGCTGGCGACGTTGCGCCTCGCTCCGCCGGACCGTTCAACTACGTAACCGAGATGGTCCCCGCGCCCAACGGCGATCTCTACATCTCAGACGGTTATCGCAACGCCCGCGTGCACCGGTTCTCCTCCGCTGGCGACCTGATCTCTTCCTGGGGCGAGCCCGGCAAGGGTGGCCCCAACGAGTTCCACCTACCCCACAGCTTGGTGGTGGCCGACAATGGCAACATCTATCTGTGCGACCGCGAGAACAGCCGCGTACAGGTGTTCTCTCCGGACGGCGAGTACATCACCATGTGGACAGACATGATGCGTCCCCTGGACATTTCCATCGACAGTGAGGGCATCTTCTACACGTCAGAAAGGCCCGACGACACCAACCCTGCTCAGATGAGCGTGTTAGACGGCGATGGCAAGGTACTGGAACGCTTCGAGTGCATCTCCGCCCACGGATCATGGGTGGACGCCCACGGAGACCTGTACCTGTCACTGGGCGCTGAAAAGAGCGTCGACAAGTACGTCCGCATCTAAACCAATAGCAACCGCGACTAAAGTAAGGGCATCCCGGTATGATTGGGATGCCCTTACTTATCGAACAGAGTGACCTAATGTCAGACGACACAAACGGCAAGCCCAACCGCAGCCTCTCCGGCCTGGAAGTGAAGCCGGTCTATACGCCGGACGACCTGGCCAATACCGACTTTGCCCGTGACCTGGGTCAACCAGGTGAGTTCCCGTTCACCCGCGGCCCCTATCCCAATATGTACCTGGGCCGACTCTGGACCAGGCGTCAGATTGCAGGATTCGGCACCGCCCAGGCCACCAACGAGCGGTACAGATTTCTTCTGGACCACGGCCAGAATGGCATCAGCACCGACTTTGATCACCCGACCTTGACCGGCTACGACTCAGACCACGAGTTGGCCGAGGGCGAGGTTGGTCGTTTGGGAGTGGCTATAGACTCGGTTCGTGATATGGATGACCTGTTTCTAGACATACCGCTGGACAAGGTCTCCGTGTCTCTGACTATCAACCACCCGGCCATTGTGCTGATGGGCATGTTCTTGTCGGTTTCCGAGAAGCGCGGCGTTGACTGGAAAGACCTTCGCGGCACCGTGCAAAACGACTCGCTGAAAGAGTTCCACGGCCAAAAGACCTTTGCCTTGGGGCCAGGTCCGTCATTGAAGCTGACCACAGACATTGTGGAGTTCTGCACCAAGCAGGTGCCCAACTGGTACACAATCTCCATCTCGGGCTACCACATACGCGAGAGCGGCTCAGATGCTATCCAAGAACTGGCGTTCACAATTGCTCAGGGTATGGCCTACGTAGAGTCGGCCCTGGAACGGGGACTGCCGGTGGACAGCTTTGCGCCCAGGTTGTCGTTCTTCTTTGGCTGCCACAATGACGTTTTTGAAGAGGTGGCCAAATTTAGGGCCGCACGACGCATGTGGGCGCGCATCATGAAGGAACGCTACAACGCCCAGAAACCCGAGTCCATGCGACTGCGGTTCCACACCCAGACCCTGGGATCAACGCTCATGCGACAAGACCCGCAAAATAACATAGCCCGAGGCACGCTGCAGGCACTGGCTGCGGTGTTGGGTGGGACACAGTCACTCCACGTCAGCGGGTTCGATGAAGCCTTTGACATTCCCTCAGAAGAAGCGATGCGAATGTCCCTGGCCACCCAACTTATCCTCTCCCACGAGTCCGGTGTGACCAACACCGTTGACCCCATGGCCGGCTCGTATTTCATGGAGAGCATGACCAACGACATTGAAGAGGCTGCCTGGGAGTACATCTCCAAGATTGAGGCGTTGGGAGAGGGGCAGTACCCGATGAAGTCGGGCATGCTCCACGCGATCGACACTGGCTACATCGAGCTTGAGATTGCGAGATCCGCGTACGAGTACCAACTCAAGATTGAAAGTGGTGAGCAGGTGGTGGTCGGCCTGAACCAGTACCAATCCGAGAGCAACCAAAAACTAGAGCTTTTCCAGTTTGACCCCGAAGAAGAGGAATGGCAGAAAGCACGGCTGGCGGAGACTCGTAGTGGTCGCAGCCCGGCAGACGTGAAGTCGGCGCTGGCTTCGCTGAAACAAGACGCCCAGGACGACAAAAACCTGATGCCATCGGTTCTGAAAGCAGTCGGCGTAATGGCCACCGAGGGTGAGATTCTAGACACCATGCGCGACGTCTACGGCGAATACGTAGACCCAGGGGTGTTTTAGTCATGACTCAGTCAACAAACATCAAAGTTCTGCTGGCCAAGATTGGCCTGGACGGACACGACCGTGGCATAAAAGTCATCGCCAGAGCCATGCGCGACGCGGGCATGGAAGTTGTTTACATGGGCATGCGGGTCACCCCAGACCAGGTGGCTCAAACAGCGTTGCAAGAAGATGTCGATGTTGTGGGTATCAGTATCCTTTCGGGTGCTCACATGCGTTTGATTCCTAGACTGACCAAGGCTCTTCAAGAACGGGAAATCAGCGATGACATTCTCCTGATAGTCGGCGGGACAATACCTGAAGACGATGTGGAGCCACTGCATGAGATAGGCGTCCAGGGCGTCTTCCCCGTGGGCAGCTTCACCACCTCCATGACCAAATTCATCACCGAGAACATCAGTCGGGGCCGCTCCGCACCCCAAGCCTAATCCCCACGCAGAGAGACCGCACCTATGCAATGGCCTCCCCAATACCCCGATAACTATCGCCCGGAACCGGACCAGGAGTACTGGTCTCCGGAACTGGAGACCATGCCGCCCGCCGACCGCGACCGGCACATTCTGGCCAAGCTGCAAGAACAGGTGCGCTACGCCTACCAGAACTCCGGGTTCTACCAGGAGTTCTATAAAGACTTGCCTGTGGATCCGGCCAACTTGCAGAGCTTGGAAGAGTTTGCCCAACTACCAATCCTCACAAAAGAGGACATCCGCCGGGAGCAAGAACAACACCCACCCTACGGACGGTTCCTCTGCGTGCCTCCGGAAGAGATTTTTCGGATTCACGGCACATCGGGCACCACAGGCCGCCCCACCGTGTTTGGCATCGGCAAGGACGACTGGGACCGCATCGGCGAGGCCCACGCACGCATCCTATGGGGTGCCGGGTTAAGACCCAACGACACGGTCATGGTGGCTGCCGTATTCAGCCTGTACGTAGGTAGCTGGGGTGCTTTGGTCGGCGCAGAACGGCTGGGAGCATCCTGCTTTCCCTTTGGTAGCGGCGCGCCGGGTCAGACGGAACGGGCGGTGGAATGGTGCAACATGGTGAAGCCATCGGCCCTCTACGCCACACCGTCCTACGCCCTCTACCTGGCCGAGACTGCCCGGCAGATGGGATTCGACCCCAAGAAGGACTTTGGCTTTAGGTTCATGTTTTTTTCGGGCGAGCCTGGGGCTAGCGTCCCGGCCACACGACGACTGATTGAAGAAACCTTTGGCTGCTATATCGTCGATCAGGGCAGCATGGCCGAGATGACGCCCTGGATGACCAACTCGGGCTGCCGCCATTTGGACGGCGGAATGCACCTCTGGCAGGACATTGTCTACACGGAGATGGTTGACCCTCAGACCAAGTTGAACCTGGAGATGGGCGAAGAGGGAGTGCCGGTCTATTCCCACACAGAACGCACTTCGCAACCCATGATTCGCTATTGGTCGGGGGACATTGCCCGGTGGGACATGGTGGACTGCCCTTGCGGCCGCACCTACCCCACCTTAGTCACCGGCATCTATGGCCGAGTGGATGACATGATCATCGTTAGGGGCCAAAACGTGTTCCCCTCACGTATTGAAGATGTACTCCGGAGTCTGGACGAGTTTGGTGGCGAGTTCCGCTTGGTGTTGGAACGCGAGACCGGACAGATGGACCGACTAACGGTACAGGCCGAAGTGGTTGCCGAAGCCTACGCCTCCCAAGAGTTCAACCCAGAGGAGTTGGAGCAGGTGCGAGAACGGTTCACCGCAGAGCTGCGCCGCGCCATTGGCGTCAGCGTGGCCGTGCAATTGAAACCTGCCGGCGAGTTTGAGCGGACCCAGTTCAAAGCCCGCCGCATAATCGACCTGCGTACTCCCTAATACCTTCTTCTAAATACAGAACGGGTAGACTCAGAACGGGGATGAGAAAATGACATCCAGAAGACCAACATTCAGTACATTGGACCACTCGCTGGGCGAGACAATTGACCTTATTCGAGATACGGTGCGTCAGTTCTCGACTCAGGAGATTGCCCCACGGGCCGACGAGATAGACCAGACCGACCTATTCCCAAGGGACCTGTGGCCCCGACTGGGTGAGTTAGGTCTACTGGGATTGACGGCCCCCGAGGAATACGGCGGCGCCGGACTTGGCTACCTGGCCCATACCATCACAGTGGAAGAGATTTCCCGAGGCTCGGCCAGCGTTGGCCTCAGCTACGGCGCTCACTCCAATCTCTGCGTCAACCAAATCTCTCGGAACGGCAACGACGACCAGAAACGACGCTATTTGCCCAAGTTGATTAGTGGTGAACACGTCGGCGCGTTGGCCATGAGCGAGCCTGAAGCCGGCTCCGATGTGGTTAGCATGAAGCTACGTGCTGAGAAGAAGGGCGACCGTTACATCTTGAACGGCACTAAGATGTGGATTACCAATGGCCCCGACGCGGATACTTTGGTGATCTACGGCAAGACCAACCCGGAAGCAGGCTCCCACGGCATTACCGCCTTTTTGGTGGAGAAAAGCTTTGCCGGGTTTACAGCGTCGCCCAAGTTGAACAAGCTGGGCATGCGCGGCTCCAGCACGTCAGAGTTGGTCTTTCAGGACTGTGAAGTGCCGGAAGAAAACGTGCTTGGTGATGTTGATCACGGCGCCCGTGTGCTGATGAGCGGCTTGGATTATGAACGC
>CAVODA010000091.1:0-6117 GCA_963694265.1 Dehalococcoidia bacterium | reverse complement strand
GCCGGTAGCTGCGGGCTCCTGGTCTTCTTCCAAGGCGGAGCGGAAGTCGGATAGCTCTGCTACGAAATTGGCCAGGTAGTCATACTCAAAGTTTTCTGTCTTGTTGATCGTTTCGCTGACCACTTCCAAGGAGCCCATGCGTGCTTCCCAGACGGTGGCGGTGCCGGTGAAACGGCCATCGGTCCCGTAGACGGTGAAGTTATTCAGCGTGTCCGGCAGCATCCGCCCACAGCTAACGTTGGCGATGGTGCCGTCCTCCAGACGCAGTGACATGCTGGCTATGTGCTCCAGGGGTTGGGCGTCGGTCTGGCCGTCAGTCATGGCCACAACCTCTATGATCTCTTGGCTGGTGACAAAGCGCATCAGGTCAAACACATGGACGCCTAGGCCCATAATCACCGAGCCGCCGCCCATGGCCACCGTGTCTTCCCACCATTCACGCAGTCCGGTGCGGGGCTGGTGCTCTGGTTCGCCGCGCTCTCCGCGACCCCAATGCCCCTGCAGCAGTCGAACCCGACCTAGCTTGCCCTGGGATACCAGGTCTTTGGCCAGAAGGTGAGCAGGGTGAAACCGCAGTTCAAAACCCAAGCCCAGTTTCACGCCGTTCTCTCGGCAGACCTGCACCATGCCAATGGCATCGTCAACGGAGGTAGCCATCGGCTTCTCGGACAAGACGTGTTTACCGGCCCTGGCTGCTTGCTCGGTGTGTTCTAGGTGCATGGCATTGGGTGATGCCACAAACACGGCATCGACCCTGGAGTCGGCTAGCAGGTCGTTGATATTGGAATACCCAACCTGAGCACCGTGTGCCTCGGCGAACGTGTCGGCGCGGCCTTGGTCCCGACTCAATACTGCTATCAATTCTGAATCCGGCGTGAGTCCAATTGCCGGAGCCACTTTTTGCTGCGGATGCATTCCCGCCCCTATGATCGCCCAACCTAATGCCACTTCTGGCCTCCTGATATTTGACTCGGAACGCTAAATAGAACTCCGGACGATGAATAAACGTATTGTTTAAACCTGAGAGGCCACTATAATACCGCCAACGTAAACCGGATTACAGTCGGCATGGCCGGTAATCTAGGTTCCTGATAGGAGTTTATTGATGGGTTCAGTGTTGGAAACGGTCCAGTTGCTTAAAGAGGAGACGGCCCGAGTGGCCGACTATCTTAAGAAATTATCACCAGAAGCTTGGGCCACCCAGAGCGCCTGTGACGCCTGGCAAGTTGCTGATGTTGTAGCCCACGTGGCGGGAGCGATAGACCGTTACGGACCCAATATTGCCAGGGGAGCCAAAGGGGATTATTCCGCCCCTGTAGGCGCTGCGCCATCAACAGACACCGTTGATAGAGATGCTGTGATGCGGGCCAATGCCCAAACGGTGATTGATTACCGAGTCGGACTCGGCGACGGGGTGTGGGATGCATTTAACGACAGCCGACTCAAGTTTGATGCGATCTTTGCTGAATTGGGCGAAGCAGACCGCGAAAAACCATGCTTCCACAACTCGGGAATAATTTCGATGGAGACATACCTGAACCTACGCATAACCGAACTGATAATTCACGAGTGGGACTGTCGTTCCAAATTGGAGCCAGGAGCAGCGGTTTCTATGGAGAGCATCCCTGCAATTATCGAGAATTTCCCAGTGTTTGCAGTGGGCTGGATATTTGATCCTGGGGTGAATATGCAGAACTCCGCCCGCTTCAGATTTGAATTAACCGGAGTCGGAGCGGAGAGTTATGACATCGTGGCCGGTGGCGGTCAGAAAGCAACCATGGAACTGGCCAGCGAAAAACGACCGGATGCTATTTTCGGCTGTGACACCCAGACCTTCGTGCTGCTGGTCTATGGACGGGTGACCCTGGAAGATCAGATGGCGGGAGGGCACATCTTTGTATCCGGAGATACCACTGGAGTGACCGCCCAGTTCGGAAAATAACCAGGTTATCCGCTCTACGATTACGCCGCTTCGATTAGAACAGAGCTCCCGGACGGAACGCTCTTTAAAACAGTGGAGTCACCCTTTATCTTTCCGATGACTGTGACTTCACTGGCTGGTCTAATCTCGTCACCCTGGCTGGCCGGAGTGGGCCCAAAGAACAGGCAAAAAGCGCTCCCCGGAGGCCAATAACCCAGGTCCCCTAGTTCAACGACCTCTTGCCCGTTTTCAACTTCATTTTCCACGGAGATCTTAAAATATATCTCATCACCCCAGGTGTTGCCGCTGGCCTGAATGGGTAGTGCACCCCAAATCTCTTTGGCGGTATCCGTGTCGTTCAATTCAGCGTCAACCACCACGCTTCCGGCGGTGATGCGTATATTCTTTGCCATTTATATCCCAATCTCCCCTTGTTCTCGGCCCCATTATTAAAACTTGATTAAAGGGCGATTAGTCCAGTATTGTTGCGAACCGCTCCGGGGAGTATCCCTGGATTGAAAGTGCGGTCTCGCCGGTGGTCATCAGGTCAGCAACTGATTGGCCAATGCCGGGGGCCAGCAGGATTCCCTTCTTGCCCGCGCCGGTGGCCAAATAGACGTTTTCCCAACCTGGTGCGCGGCCCAGTACCGGCAGCCAGTCTGGCGTGACTGGGCGCAGGCAGGCGGTGTGGAGCGCCAACTCAGCATTCTCCAGTTCCGGGAATACCCGTCCAAGACGCTTTCGAATCAGTTTGGCTACGTCTTCAGATAGGTTCAGGTCGAAGCCTTTCCAGTCTTCCGTTGTGCCGCACCAATTTAGTCCGGTCGGTTTGGGGTAGATGGAAGCTCCGCCTCCGGAAATGTCGTACTCGATGGGCGCGCCGTCCAGTTTCAGCCGGAGAATCTCACCCTTGAGCGGGTCAACCGGGATGTAGATTCCCAACCAAGCCTCTGCCCTTCGTGACCATGGGCCAAGGGCCATCACCACCTGACCACAGGAAATCTCGCCATCTTCCAGGACAACGCGGTCAATCTTGCCGCCGCTGCCTTCCAGACTGCGAACATTGCCCTCGCGGACGGTCGAGCCAGCCTTGTTGGCTGCGGCTGCAGCAAAGGCTTCAGTTAGCTTATGGCTGTCGGCGGAGGTGTCGCCTTGGTGGTAATAACCGCCGAGGATTCCAGGGGCGATTCGCGGTTCGAGCTTAGCTACTTCGTCGGACTCCAGCCACCTGGCGTTGAACCCTTCGACGGCGTCGATGCGGAGTGCATCTGCTTTCATGCCGGCGATGTCTGACTCCTCCAATGCCACGTCGATCTTGGCCACGGTGCGGTGTTGGTAGTCGATGCCCGTGTCTTGGATTAGACCTTCGTGCAGGTCACCGTGAAGCTGATAGCACTCCCAGGCAAAACTGCCCAGGGGGCCAGGAATGCCGATGCCAGTCAGCGGGTTCAGCCCACCGGCGGCGTTGCCGGAAGCCTGGTTACCCAAGCCGGCGCGTTCAATGATGGTGGATTTGACCCCGGATTGGGCCAGGTAGTAGGCAACGGCACAACCGGCTGCTCCTCCCCCAATGATTACTACGTCTGCTGTATCAGCCATGATTACTCCAGTTTTCCTATTATTTGGCGCTAATGTCTGTAACTGCTATGCACATGTCACCCTGAGCAAAGCGAAGGGTCTGCCACGTTGTGAATTGGCAGATTTTTTCCCGACAAGTCGGGATTCCTCTCCTCAGAATTACATACTCGCGGAATCGATACGCCTGTGAAATTAAGTTGTTAGTTTCGCCTAGCCTGTGGCACCACTCTGCAACGGGGTTTAGAATGGACGTAGATTCAGGAGGTTTCCATGCCCATCTATGAATATTACTGTGCTGATTGCGCCTTGGAATACGAGGTTATGCGCTCGGTTAAGCAGTCCGACGAACCCGCCGAATGTAAGAACTGCGGCAAACCCGGAGAGCGCCAGCTATCCAACTTTGCCTTTAAATCAAACACGTTTACCGCGCCCAAGTTCAAGGCGTCACTGGAAAAGCCACTCCGGGCCAGAGACACCAAGCCAGCCGAAGACTCCAAATAGCCTATCCAAGTTATCCGGTCTAAGTTGGGCGGCTCTCGTTAGCTGGCGTTGCCGCCTGGAATCTCGCCACCGGTTTCACTGGAATTCCCATTAGAGTTGTCTGACTTGGCCCTGGCCTCCCCGCAGATAATGCAGGGGCAGGCGGCGCGCAAAACCCTATAGGTGTAGATGCCGGTGTAATGGGCGTCTGTCCAGAGGAACTGCACCCCGTATTTACCTGCCGGCAGCTGGTCCACCGCCTTCACATCTTTGGGCACTGTGTCCGGGTCAAGCGTGCGTTTGCCGCTCATCTCATCCACGCAGTTGGCGCAGGGACACCGCAGCCGCAGGTAACGGTGAGGAAAGGGACTTCGGTGGGCGTCTTCCCATAGAATAACCACGGCGTCGTCTTCCAGGTTAATGGCGTCGGGCATAATTATTTGTTCCATATGTCTATCTCAAGCGTTCTTCCCTTATCGGATCTCTCAGACAAAGGAAGAACGAGTCTGTTATTAGGTCGGTCCTTGAACCTCGTTCAGGCGGGCCGGTCGCGGCATTTCGTCCGGGTCTGTGGGTATCTCAATGATACTGGGCTTGCCGCAATTCAGCGCCTCAATTAAGGCGTTGCCAATGTCTTCTGGTCGCTCCACGTAGAACCCGGCTCCGCCGAATATCTCCGCGTATTTGTCAAAGCGTGGGTTGGTTACATCAGCGCCCACGTAGCGCTCATCAAAGGCGTAACGCTGGTAGGCCTTTTCAGAACCCCAGATGCCGTTGTTCATAATCACGGTGACCAACGGCAGATTGTACTGCACTGCCGTGGAGAACTCCTGGGCGTTGAACAGGAATCCGCCGTCGCCGTTGAAGTTGATCACGGGCCGGTCCGGAGCGGCAAACTTGGCGCCGATGGCGGCCGGGAAACTGAAACCCAGACCACCCAGGTCTAGGGAGGTAATCAGGCTCCTGGGTTCATAGTAGTTCAGGCGATCCTGGCCGTAGTTGGGCGCTAGTCCTGCGTCCAGGGCGATGATGGCATCGCGGGGCATGACCTTTCTAAGCTCGGCGTAAACCTTTTGGGGTTTCATGGGCGAGCTATTGTCATTTCCCTCGTCGTTTAAACGGCCGGTGCGGCGAGCGGCTAGGTTGTGGATTTCAGAGACCCATAGGGCGTTGGGCTTCGGCTCGCCTTCGCGGACCTTCTCCAACAGACCTTCCATGACGCCCTTGGCATCGCCTTCAATCCCAACAGTCACCGGGTAGTTGCGGCCGATTTCTTGCGGGTCAATTTCTATTTGAATAATCTTGGCGTCCGCGGGGATGAACCGATTGTCGTAGAAAGTGGTGGACTGGCTGAGCCGGGTGCCCACGGCCAAGATAGTGTCGGACTGGCGAACTGCTTCAATGGCTTCCAACGAGCCCAACCGGCCAAGGTGGCCCAGGTAGTTGGGGTGGTCATTGGGCACAGCGTCGGCCCTTCCATATGACGTGACAATCGCCGCGCCGGTCAGTTCCGCCATACGGCAGACCTCATCGGCGGCTTCGCTCCATTGAACGCCGCCACCGGCCACGATGACCGGACGCTGGGCTGCCGTCAACACTGCCGCAGCCTTGTCTATCAGGTCCCGGTCGCCCCGTGATCGGGTCTGTCCCGGGCGATAGGCCTCTGGCGCCATCAGGTCTAATTCTATCTCCGCGCCGGGTAGCAGGTCGCGAGGGATATCAATCATCACCGGGCCCATCTTGCCGGAAGTAGCGACCCTGAAGGCATGTCGCAGAGCCTCGGGCAATACTTCAATTTTATTGATGGCAAAAGCTGCCTTGGTGATTGGCTTGAACAAGGCTACCTGGTCAAACTCCTGGGTGGATGCCCGGTTTTGGTGGCTTCTGGACGCGGAAGGGGCCAGAACCACCACTGGCGAATGGGCAACGAATGCGGAGCCGATGCCGTAGGTCAGGTTCAAGACTCCGGGGCCGTTGGTCACCAAGCAGACGCTGGGTTTGCCGGAGATGCGGCTGTAGCCGTCGGCCATCAGCGCCGCGCCTTGTTCGTGGCGGACACCGATGAATTTAACGTCGTCCCGATCAAAGAGCGGGTCCAAGATATCTAGGAAAGACGAGCCCACAATGCCGAAGATGTG
>CAVODA010000090.1:0-6142 GCA_963694265.1 Dehalococcoidia bacterium | reverse complement strand
GGTATTGCCAATGCGGGCGTGGGTGAGCAAGGGTATATCGACGCCAAAGAGATGGCCGCAGTGGCCGCCGCAGGATTGGGCGTAAAACCTGAAGAGGTCTTGGTCTTCAGCACCGGCGTGATTGGCGTTGAACTGCCCATGACACTGATTAAAAAGGGCGTCAACGAGATTAAATTGTCGGACGACGGCGGCAATTTGCTGGCCCGTTCAATGATGACCACTGACACCCGGACCAAAGAAACCGGCGTCACCATCAACCTGGGCGGTACGGAGATAAACATTTCCGGCGTAGCTAAAGGCTCCGGAATGATTCACCCAAACATGGCGACCATGTTGTGCTTTGTAGCCACCGACGCCGCAGTGGACCAGGATTTCCTACGATCTATATTGCCTGATGTCGCCGATAGCACCCTGAATATGCTGGACATTGACGGCGACACCAGCACCAACGATAGCCTGGTGGTCCTGGCCAACGGGGCAGCAGGTAACACTCAACTGACCTCTTCCAGCGAAGATGCTGGGGCATTTAAAGACGCTTTGACTGAGGTTTTGGTCCAGTTGACTCGTCAATTGGCCCAGGATGGTGAAGGCGCTTCCAAGCTGATAGTTGCCGAGGTCGAAGGCGCGCGAAACCTGGCAGACGCCCGGATGGCTGCCAAGACAATCACCTCTTCATTGCTCGTAAAATCGGCGGTATACGGTTCTGATCCCAACTGGGGCCGGTTGATTATGGCCATTGGCCGTAGCGGGGCCGAGACTGTCGAATCGAAGATAGATCTTTACATCAATGGCGTTTGCATCATGGAAGCGGGCAAACCAGTCCCGTTTGCCAGAGACGCTGTGGTAGCTCTAATGCGTGGCGATGAAGTCACATTCGGCGTCAACCTAAACCTTGCCGATGGTCGGGCCACATCATGGGGTTGCGATCTCACAGAAGAATACGTGGTCATAAACAGTGCCTACACGACTTAAACTGGGACAGGCGATTATTAAAACCCCTAACGCCAACACCTGTTTACGTATACGTTTGCGTCCAATTTTCAATTAAATAATTGGGCGTGGGACGGCCGCTTCAACTAACAATTACAGCGGCAGTTTGATTACGTTTCCAGCGGCTAGGACAGACCCCCTCCAGCAGCCGATTCCACACCCATGCGAGCCTATTTCAGACAAAATATCTGCCTAAATTTTCGATTATTTCTGGTTTGGTATCTATCAAGGTTCTTTAATTAGAACCGTTCGCGTTTGGAGGAAGAATTGGCGTGCGATCCACCTAAGCAACCGACTAAAAAACCAATAGTCGTAAAGATCGGTGGCAGCACCTTGGGAAGCCACGACACCAGCCTAAAAGACCTGGTCCGCTTGCAGCAGGAAGGTCAAGAGGTGGTGGTGGTTCACGGTGGCGGCAATGTTATTTCCCAATGGATGCAGCGGCAAGGTCTGGCACCCAACTTTGTGAACGGACTGCGGGTCACAGATGCGCCAAGTCTGGAGATTGTAGTTGCGGTACTTGGTGGGTTAATTAATAAAGAGCTGGTTTCTTTGATCCATGAGTTTGGCGGACGCTCAGTTGGCTTGAGCGGCGTTGATGGCTGTATGGTTGAGGCCAAGATCGGCAACCCGGACCTGGGCTTTGTCGGCGAGGTAACCACCATCAACAGTGAGTTGATTAGGTCCGTGCTAGACAGCGGCTTCATACCCATGATTGCGCCCATTGGTGTTCACGTGCGTGACGGCTCTGAGAACGCTGGCAGTCCATTGAATATCAACGGAGATACGGTGGCCGGGGAATTGGCCTACGCACTGGAGGCCGAGCAATTGGTTTTCCTGACTGACGTTACCGGCGTTATGGACGGCGGTGGCCGTGTGATTCGGCGTCTGGACCGACGCCGCGCCAACATACTTTCTAATTCCGGAGTTATCCAGGGTGGCATGATTCCCAAGTTGTCTGCCTGCCTACGGGCCTTGGAGTGCTCGCCCGTGGCAAATATCATCGACGGCCGGCAACCTGATGCTCTTATAGAATGTATCCGGGGGAATTCCACCGGAACCACCATTGTCAGTGATTTTAGGAGCCGTAGATAGGAATCCCATTTTATTGGCCAACGCCGATGGTTGAACCGGCACTGCCAGCACTTGAATAGATTATGAGTTACGACCTAACAAACGACGCTGACGAGCCGGAAGGCCCGGGTTTACCGGGAGTCTCGGATGTTGTCCTGCGGCGAGTGCGCAACGGCTGCATCATCTCTGTGGGTCTGCTATTTGCCTTCCTGACCCTCTGGTGGCTGCGCACGGTCTATACCGACCTGCTGTGGTACGGCGAGTTGGGTCACCGCGACGTATTCACCAAGATTCTGGTGATGAAACTTTGGCTTTTCATTGGTGGCACCGCGGTCACGGCGGCCGCGCTGATTGTAAACTTCTATTTCACCTTCCGGTTCTCACGCGGCCCGTCCACGCTTCCGGTGTCCGATGACACCATGCGGTTGTTGCGCGCCCTCCTGATTGGCGCAGTGGTTATCACTGTATTAACTGCGGCGCCGGTTTTTGGCTCAGCAGCATCGGGGCGATGGGAAGTTTTCCTGCTCTTCCTGAACAAGGTGTCATTTGGTGTGTCCGACGCTGAGTTTGGCCAGGACATGTCTTTCTTTATAGTGACGCTGCGAATGCTCCATTTCGTCCAGAACTGGGTGATGGGCATCTTGATCACGTCGGTGGTAATGTCGCTGCTCCTCTACGCCGGAATCTATGGACTACGGGGCCTTAACTTCTTCCTGGCGCCAAGGATGTTGAAGCACATTGGCATACTCGGCGGGCTTTTGATGTTGAGCATCGCCGCCGGGCACGTATTGGCCATTTACGAGTTGGTTGTGTCGTCTGGCGGATTGCTAGCCGGTGCGGGTTATGCCGACGTTCACGCCCGCATACCGGTGCTTTGGTTGATGACCACCATCGCATCTTTGGGCGCAGCGGCATTCTTCTTGAGCAATTATTTTGGCGGCCTGCGGTTAATGGCCGGTGCTTTCAGCCTCTGGGTCATCATGTTCCTGCTGGCCAACCTGGCGTTTCCGGCGCTGTTTCAGCGGTTCCAGGTGGACCCCAATGAATTTGAGCGAGAGCAGGTCTACATTCAAAGGAATATCGACGCCACCCGCTCGGCCTACCAATTGGACCAGGTGGAACAGGTAGCCGTCCCGGCAGTGGGGGACATTAGTGCTGATCTGGTAGCCAATAACCCAGGAGTCATTGAAAACATCAGGCTTTGGGACGTGGAACCGCTGCGGGATGCGTACAACCAACTCCAGTTCATGGAGTTGTATTACAACTTTTTGAACATGGACTCAGACCGTTATGTACTGGATGGGCAGTTGCGACAGGTGCTGTTGGCCGCCAGAGAACTGGACCCGGATAACCTGCCAGAAGACGCCCGAAACTGGGTGAACCGCAGGCTCCAGTACACCCACGGCTACGGTGTGGCCATGAGTCCGGCTACCGGATTCACCCCCGATGAAGGACGTCCTGAGTTTTTGATTCAAGACATACCCATCCGCGGTGAAATTCCAATTGAGCAGCCTGAGCTGTATTACGGTGAGTCCCCGGTGCCGTTTGCCCTGGTAAACAGCACCGCTCCGGAGATCAATCCATTAGGAAGCGAAGTGCACTACGACGGCTTTGGTGGGGTTAATCTCGGCTCCACTTTCCGTCGGTTGGCCTACGCCTGGCAATTTGCCGATATCAACATTCTGCTCAGCGACCAGATACAGGCTGACACCCGTATCCAGTACCGCCGTCAGATTAGCGACCGAGTACACGCCCTGGTGCCGTTCCTGACGATGGACGATGACCCGTATCCGGTGGTGGATGAAGCGGGCCAGGTGTGGTGGCTGCAAGACGCATTTACCACCACTGGCCGTTACCCGTACTCAACTCCGACTGAAGAAGGGTTCAACTACATCCGCAACAGCGTTAAGGCGGTGGTCAACGCGTTTACCGGTGAGGTGTCTATCTATGTGATAGACACCAGTGACCCCCTGATACAGATGTACCGTCGGGCGTTCCCGGGTTTGTTCCTAGATTTTGACCAGATGCCCGCCGACCTGCAGACACACATCCGTTATCCAAATGGTCTGTTCTCTCCTCAGGCAGACATGTATCTGCGTTATCACATAACCGACGCCCAGGTGTTCTTTAACCAGGCAGACCAATGGGCCATACCCCAAGACACCCGCTTTGGCAGGAGTGGAGTAGAAGTCCACCCCTCATATCTCATTTTGCAAATGCCCGGCGGCGAA
Organism: Dehalococcoidia bacterium; assembly: GCA_963694265.1. Classification (GTDB taxonomy): domain Bacteria; phylum Chloroflexota; class Dehalococcoidia; order Lucifugimonadales; family UBA3495; genus UBA9611. The sequence goes on along the minus strand of CAVODA010000090.1, from coordinate 1,847 downwards.
CGGGAAGAGTTTGTGTTAATGTTGCCCTTCAGTCCGGCAAGTGAGAAGAAAAACCTGGTTGGTTGGCTGATCGCCCAAAACGACGGCGAGAGCTACGGTAATCTGACCGCCTTCAATGTGCCGACCGACCCGCAGGTTGACGGGCCAGCTCAGGTGGAAGCCCGGATTGAGAACGACCAGTCCATCTCACAGCAGTTCACATTGTGGGACGGGGCGGGGTCTCAGATTGTCCGAGGCCAACTACTGGTCATACCAGTGGGCGATGCGATAATCTATGTGGAGCCTTTGTACCTGCAGTCGGAAGTGCTGGCATTTCCAGAGCTGAAGAAGGTGATTCTGGCTGACGCCAGCAACGTTGTTATGGCCGACAGTGTTGATGAAGCACTGGCCATGCTGCTGGAGGGCAAAGAGCCTCTTACCGGCAGCCCCATGGACGGCCAGGCAACTCCTGCTTCGGATGACCTTAGATTTATAGAAGATACGGTCACCGAGCTGGACAAGGCCTTAAAAGAACTTCAAGAGGCTGTAGAACGCCTACGAGAATCCCTGGATCAAGGCCCCCAGTAATCAAAAACCAAAACACCCAGTGAACAAGACCGAAATGGTGGAGGAGACCCGGAATGACCAAGAGCAGCGATTGGATCGAGATTGAGAAGAAGTATTACGCCCAGACGGTGCGCCGCCAACCGGTGGTGCTGGTCAAGGGCGAAGGTACCCGAGCTTGGGACGCCGATGGCAAAGAGTATCTAGACTTTGTAGCCGGTTGGGCCGTGAATCAGTTGGGTCACTGCCACCCTGCAGTGACCAAGGCTATTGCGGAGCAGGCCGGCACTTTGATGCAGGTCTCCAACCAGTTTTACAGCGTTCCCCAATTGCAGCTTGCGGAGATCCTGGTCGAGAACAGCGCATTGGATCTGGTCTTCTTTGGCAACAGCGGAGCCGAGGCCAACGAGGGAGCCATGAAGCTGGCCCGTCGCTACGGCAAGTTGAACCGTGACGGTGCCTACGAGATCATCACGGCTCTAAACTCTTTCCATGGCCGCACTATGGGTACGTTGGCCGCTACCGGCCAACCCCACTATCAAGCGAATTTCACTCCCCTGCAGCCCGGTTTCGTTCACGTTGATTACAACGATGTAGAAGCCATCATGGAGGCTACTAACGAGCGGACTGCGGCAGTTATGATTGAACCGGTTCAAGGTGAGGCCGGCGTGATAATCCCCGCCGACGACTACCTGAAACGGGTCCGGGATTGGTGCGACAAGCAGGGCATCTTGCTGATACTGGACGAGGTCCAGACTGGAATGGGCCGCTTGGGCAGTCTGTTTGGCTACCAAGAATACGGCATTGAGCCAGACGTAATGACCTTGGCCAAGGGTTTGGGCTTTGGTGCGCCAATCGGCGCATTCATGTCCAAGGAACACTGCATGGCTCTGGTGCCCGGCGACCACGGCTCCACCTTTGGCGGCAACATGCTGACGACTGCCGCAGCCTACGCCGGTACCCAATTTCTCATCGATAATGACATTCCGGCCAAGACCAAGGAGATGGAACCCTATCTACTCAGTCGTCTGAACGATCTGCGAAGCCGCTTCTCGTTCATCTCGGATGTCCGGGGCAAGGGCCTGCTGGCCGCCATGGAGTTTGAGAGTGACATCTCGCCCCAAGTGCTGACCGCAGCCAACGAGGCCGGAATCCTACTCAACGCACCCAGGCCAACCACCATTCGGTTCATGCCGCCACTGACCATCACCAAGGAAGAGATCGATCAGGGTATGGAGCGACTGGGCAACGCCCTAGCAACGATTTAGTCTGGCTAGCCTGGCTAGTCTGTGGTTCAGAACTGG
>CAVODA010000089.1:0-6176 GCA_963694265.1 Dehalococcoidia bacterium | reverse complement strand
GGTTTCTAATCGTTCCGAAAGCGGCACGATGCATTCCGGACCCTGATTTCTCACGGAGTTTACTATCTCTGCCACGGGATGGGAGGCCAGCAGCTCCACAGGTGCGGGAATCAGTAACGGCTCAAGGATTTTTGTGTCTTCGGTCAGCGGGTCCAGCCACAAGGCTTGGGTCTCGTCAGACAGGATGACCGGCATCCGGTTGTGCAGTGGCTCAATCGTGGGGTTTGCCGACGTTGTAATGATAGTGCATGACTGGACCACCTGCCCCTCCGGGGATTTCCAGGCTTCCCATAATCCGGCAAAGGCCATGGGTTCGCCGTTGCTTGGGTAAAAATATGTGGGCAGCTTTCTGTGGCCATCCTTCTTCCATTCGTAGAAGCCGTTGGCCAGAACCAGGCAGCGGCGTTTTTTGAACGCCGCCCTGAAGGCTGGCTTGGTCGCGATTGTTTCACCAACAGCATTGATCATGCGCGCGCCTACCTTCAGGTCTTTGGCCCAGAACGGAACCAACCCCCAGCGCATCGGCTCCCCTCGTTTTTGGCCGTCGTTAGTCACGGTTAGCACCTGATGGGTGGGCGCGATGTTATACAGGGGGCCGTGTTCAAAGTATTCAGACCCCTTGCTTTCGGATTCCGCGTATTGGGACAAAAAACCAAACCTTCCCTGAAGGTCGTCCATATTGGATGTGAGCGTAAATCGTCCACACATAATGTCAAATTCTCCGAACCAAATAACCGAACCAAACTGATGAAAAACAGACGTCTAAAAATAATAATCTCGACGGGCCCCATAATCAACTCAGTAATCAATTCTGTATTAGACCGAGGGCGTTACTCCAAGCCAGAAACTACCTGATGACCCACATTTGAAGCAGGCCAACCGGGACCTGGAGCACCGCGTTCTTGAACGGACCGAGGAGTTGCAACAGGCCAACGTGCAACTCCTTGATGCCCAGAGCCAGTTGGTCCGGACGGAGAAATTTGGAGCCCTTGGCGAGTTGTCTACTTGGGTTGCCCACGATCTACGAAATCCACTTGGGGCAATCAGAAACGGAATATTTTTCCTGAAATCACGGCCAGCAAAGGCTGGTCAGATCACTCCCGAACCCTGAGTTACCGAATACCTGCAAGTAATGGATGACCAGATCACTCAATGCGACAAGATCATCGAAGACCTGATCTCATTCACCAGGATTTCGTCGCCTTAATACACGGCAGTGAACCTTGGCGAGGTTCTGAAGACCACACTTGGGGGTATCGACATCCCCGATGGAATCACAGTGAACAACAGATTTGGACTGAAACCGGTGAACGTTCAGGCGGACCCCGACCAACTGAGCCGAGTGTTTACCAACCTAATCGTCAACGCCAATGAGGCGATGGTGGACGGCGGCAGATGGACCATTGCCGTGAAAAAAGTGGATCCAATGGCAGAAGTCACCATCACCGACACCGGACCAGGGATGAACTCTCAAGAGCTGGAAAAGATATTTGAGCCGCTCTACACGACTAAAATCCAAGGCACCGGGCTGGGCTTGGCCGTTTGTCAGCAAGTGCTGACCAAACACAATGGCAGGCTGGACGTTCACAGCAAAGCGGAAGTGGGCACTACTTTCACGGTCAGACTTCCGCTCACAATGGAAGAACCGATTCCAGCAGACCACGCCAGTGAGGCTGTAACAAGCGCCGTCGGGTGGCCCGAATAGGCTTTGCTAGCCGATTACCTCTTTGAACTGCTGAATGGCATTGATGTGGTCTTGAGGCGAGCTTAACCCGGCCCGCATCGTGTTCACCGACACGTGAGTGGCACCCATTTCCTCCCAGGCTCTTGCCTGAGACTGCCAAAGTTCGGGATTGCCGTCCGCCAAGTTAATCCTGGGCTCCATCCCAATGCTTTCCCCGTCACGGCCGGCCTCGTCGGCGAATATTTTCAGCCTCTCGACGGTGGCTTTGGCATCGTCGCCAGGTTGCATCTGGGGAAACCAGCCGTCGGACAGCCGTGCCACACGCTTGAGAACACGGTCTGTTGGTACCGGGTTAGCCCTGGCTCCAGCGCCCATCCAAATGGGAATGGGCTTTTGTATCGGTTGTGGGTTAATACCAGCATGATCAACTTTGTGGTACCGACCCTCGAACCCGATCGTGTCCTTGGTCCAGAACTCTCTCAGCAGTTCTATCTGCTCGGCGTAGCGACTGCCGCGATTAGAAAAGTCCTGGTTGAGGGCTTCATATTCCACTTGGTTCCAGCCCACGCCCACTCCAAGCCTGAGCCGCCCACCAGTTAGCAGGTCCACTTCTGCGGCCTGTTTGGCAACCAGCGCAGTTTGCCGTTGGCTGAGAATCAGCACTGCAGTGACCAACTCCAGCGTGGTAGTGACGCCAGCCAGGTAGCCAAAAAGCACAAACGGCTCGTGGAACATGGACTCGGAGGTGTAGCTGCCCTCCCAGTTGGCATGGTGGCTGGTGTCAGCTCCCAGTACATGGTCATAGGCCATCATGTGGGAATAGCCCATCGCTTCCACCGCCTGCACGTAATCACGCACGGCGGCTGGGTCAGATCCGATCTCAGTTTGTGGAAATACAACCCCTAGTTTCATGGGTACTCTCCGGCTAATTAGGGTGCCTGTCGTGTGTCGTCTGAGCCTGGGTGTCGCCTGATTTGTATCGGCGGGGCTAGGCGTTGGCTTTTTCCTTGGCCCTGAAGTGGGGAATGACGTGCTTCCCAAACATTGTCAGCGTGTTCATCACCTCTTCATGCTTCTGTGGGCCGATGGCTGACAGCAAAAACACCTGCTCCACGCCCATTGCCTCATAGCGTTCAAAGAACTCGATGCATTGTTCGGGCGTGCCTACGCAGAAAGAGGTGCCCTTCTTGACCGTTTCGCTGGGTGTGGCCTCTCCCGGATGCGGTCCGGCGGCCAGTTTCATGTCTCGCTCGTAATAACCCTGGTAATCGGACGGGATAGTGGCCGAGTCAACGCCCTGCCAGACCAGCCTAGCCCGTTCCCTTTGTTGTTCCATGTACCAGCCAATGAGTTCTGTGGCCCGGTTGTCGATCACTTTGGAGTCCTCATGGCAGAACCCCGCCGTCATCAGCGCGTTGTGGCTGTTGGGTGAGACCCCAGTGGGAGAGGCCGATTTCAAGGCCTTTTGGTAAAGCTCTAAGACTTCGCCCACCTTCTCCGGGCCGCCCTCGCTGCCAACCAGAGCGCCCAAGCCAAGCTCAGCGGCGGTGCGGGTGGTATTTTCACTGGAACAGGCCGACCATAGCGGCGGATGGGGCTTTTGAATGGGTTTGGGTAGTACCTCACGAGGCGGCACCTGATAGTACTTTCCCTCGTGGGAGAAGACTTCGTCGGTCCACATTCGGGGTAACACTTGGGCAAACTCTTCCCACATGCCACGGGTGTCTTCCAGCTTGGCACCGAAGGGAGTCAATTGGTACGGATAGCCAGTTCGGCCCAGTCCAACGTCTACTCGGCCATTGCTCAGGATGTCCAGGGTGGCCATGCGCGCTGCGGTGTGCAGTGGGTGATGGATTGGCGCTAGAACAACGCCCACACCCAATCTAATCTTGGTGGTGCGCTGGCTCACGGCCGCCAGAGTTAGGTCTGGTGCACTGTTGTGGGACCAGACAGGCCTGAAGTGGTGCTCAGAGAACCAAACGCTGTCGTAACCCATCTCCTCGGCGTAGACGATCTGGTCTAAGGCCTCCCAGATTCGCTTGGCTTCGCTGTGTTCGTCCCACGGTTTGGGGACCTGTATCTGATAAAACAATCCAAATTTCATAAAATCCTCTTTGGGCCACAACCTGCTGTTGTCCATGGCTGTGGCATTAAACTCTTTTAGTCTTGGCCAACGCCATTATAAAGAGTGCCGCAACACCGTCAATGCCCAGAGGGTGATTAATTGGGGTGTCCTAAAGGTAAAATTGCGATTCCATATTTTCTTGATTAAATCACCTGGTTATAGCACTCTAGGTTTGAAGCTAAAGCAACACTATTTAATTTGAATCGGAGGGCACCGAACGAATGGCCACCATGAAATTTGGCGAACGGGTCGGCCGGGAAGGCGTTCTGCGGCCCGGGGCCTCAGGACTGATCTTTGACGCTGATAGAGAGCGAATCTTGCTGACCCGCCGCGAAGACAACGGCCGTTGGTGCCTCCCCGGTGGCGGTATGGACGCCGGCGAGAGCGCCAAAGAGGCTTGCGTTCGAGAAATGCTAGAAGAGACCGGCCTGGAGGTTCGGGTAACCAAGTTGATAGGCATTTACACCACCCCAGATATACTCATGGAATATCCGGACGGCAACCGGATTCAGCCGGTGGCCTTCAGTTTTGAAGCTGAAATCACTGGCGGGGAATTGGGCCTGAGTGATGAGGTGACGGAATTTGGTTGGTACACGGTAAAAGAGATGGAATCGATGGACATCTTAGAGCACCACGTACCTCGTATTCGCGACGGCATAGAAAACCAGCCAGAAGCGTTCATCAAGTAACGCCATGGCCAAGATAATTGGACTGGTATTCAAGCTGGTTTGGCGATTGCTGCGGCTGGTTATGTGGCTGGTGAGTCTGGTCTTTCATTTGACTATCGGCCTGGCCTGGCGGCAGACACTAGTTCGATCCTCGGTGTACGTCCGGCGTGACTGGAACGACCGCTGTATGGGCCGAGTGCGCTGGTCAGACCTGCATGATCCGCGTTGGGATACCATGTCTGGCGGCGCCCAGGTGGAGAACCCATTGCCCCTGCTTCACGGCTACGTTTGGTGTGATAAAGTCCGTGGCAAGATTGGCCACTCCTGCGCCCACGGGCCGGGCCCGCATAACATCAAGGTCTGCATGTTGCGGGAGGACAATAGCAACCGCATCTGGCGTCGGCTATTGGATCTGGCCGGGCCAGACCGGAGACTAGAGTCAAACTAAGCGATCCGGTAAATCAAATAACCAGGCAACTAGGGAGAAAATAGATTGCGCATCGCTATATTCGGCGCCGGAGGTATCGGCGGATATCTGGGCGGGAGATTATCTCAGGCTGGCGAAGATGTTGTTCTAATCGCCCGGGGCGAACACCTACAGGCGATCAAAGACCACGGTCTGAGGGTGGATAGCGTCAAAGGCGATTTTGTGGCCACCCCGACGCTGGCCACCGAGAACCCAACCGAAGCTGGGCCGGTTGATGCCGTGATACTGGGAGTCAAGGCCTGGCAGGTGCTAGACGCCGCGAAAGCCATGCGCCCCATGATCGGCCCGGACACATTTGTCGTTCCCATGCAAAACGGTGTGGAAGCTACCGCGGAATTGGCCTCAGTCCTGGGTGAAAAGTCTGTGGTGGTCGGACTGGGTGGGCTGGTCAGTTATATCGTCGGTCCCGGGCACATCCTGCACGCCGGCGGCGAGCCCTTTGTTTCGTTCGGCGAGTCGGACAATTCCACCAGCGAACGGACTCAGAACCTGCTGACAGCGTTCAAAAATGCTGGCGTCAATGCCAGTATCCCAACCAATATCCAGGCTGCGCTATGGGGGAAACTGGCGTTTATGGCCGCGAATAGCGGCGTGGGCGCAATCACCAGAGTGCCGAGTGGCCAATGGCGCAGCGTGGTTGGCTCTTGGGAGATGGCCCAACAGGTGGTCCGAGAGGTCTTGGCTGTGGCGGCCGGTAAAGGCATTGAGATGCCCAACGACTCTCTGGCTGCCGCCGTCGCCAGACTGGAAGGCTCACCGCCAAACGGCACATCATCGATGCAACGCGACTTGATGGAGGGACGGCCCTCTGAGTTGGAAGTGCAGAACGGCGCTGTAGTCCGGCTGGGCTTGGATACTGGGGTGCTCACTCCGGTCAACACTTTTATCTATAACAGCCTGCTACCCCAGGAAATGAAGGCGCGCGGGGAATTTCCAGTGCAGGAATCCGAGTAAATCATGCCAATCACAATCACATTGACGTTTTCCGTAAAGCCAGAGCGAACAGATGAGTTCAAATCTCTGCTTGAGAGCTTGCTGCCAGACACCAGAGCCTATGACGGCTGTTTGCGAGTGGACGTGTATCAGGACCAGGACGACCCCAGCAGCATAATACTGGTGGAAGATTGGACTACCAAAGAGCACCAGCAGAAGTACCAGGCCTGGCGAGACGAAACGGGAATCGGGGAGGTGGTGGGGCCATTATTAGCTGGC
>CAVODA010000088.1:0-6215 GCA_963694265.1 Dehalococcoidia bacterium | reverse complement strand
GGGAAGAGGCGAAAAACCGGCTAGCCGTGTTCCGGCAGTGAATGGGGGAGAGCCGTCTCACCCATGAGGAACAGGTCAATTGCCCGGGCGGTTTCCCGGCCCTCAGCAATAGCCCAGACCACCAACGACTGCCCTCTGGCAGCGTCGCCCGCAGCAAAGACACCCGAGACGCTACTCATCCGGTTGGCGTCAATGGCTATGTTTCCGCGGTCATCAAGCCCCACACCAATCTGAGACAGCATGCCGTCGCCCTCTGGATGCAAGAATCCCATGGCCAGCAGAGTCAGTTCAGTTTCCATCTCAAACTCGCTGCCGGGTATCTCAACCATGGACGGCCGACCACCGTTTTCCCCGGCCTGCCATTCCACCTTCACACCGTGCAATTTCTCAAGCTTTCCGTTTCTTCCGGAGAAGGACTTGGTCAGGATGGAGTAATCACGGATGCCGCCCTCTTCATGGGCGGGGGATGACCGGAGTACCTGCGGCCACTGGGGCCAAGGATTGTTGCCAGGCCTCTGTTCCGGGGGTTCAGCCAGTAGTTCTAGTTGATGCACAACTTCGGCGCCCTGACGCAGAGCAGTACCCAGGCAGTCTGCCCCGGTATCGCCACCGCCAAGAATCACCACTCGCTTGCCTTCGGCCTCGATGCGTTCAGCGTCGTCAACCAATTCTCCGGATAGCACGCGGTTTTGCTGGGTCAGGTATTCCATGGCTAGATGGACGCCTTCCAGGTCCCGACCGGGAACGTCCAGTTCTCTGGCCTCGGTTGAACCACAGGCTAGACAGACGGCGTCAAATTCGCCGAGTAATTTTTCAACAGGGAAATCAACGCCAACGTTGGTGTCGGTCAGAAATACGATGCCTTCAGCGGCCATCAGGTCAACGCGGCGCTGCACCACGCTCTTTTCCAGTTTGAATTCTGGGATGCCCAGGACCAGCAGACCGCCGATGTACCCGGAGCGCTCAATGACCGTTACCAGGTGTCCGGCGCGGTTCAGTTGCTGGGCTGCGGCCAAACCTGAGGGACCAGACCCAACAACAGCAACCTTTTTGCCGGTGCGCTTGGCGGGGGGCTCAGGATTAATCCAGCCGTTTTCAAACGCGTGTTCAACAATCTCTTTTTCGATGTATTCAATGGTGACCGGGTCAGCATTGATACTCAGGACGCAGCTTGCCTCGCAGGGCGCAGGGCAGATACGCCCGGTGAACTCCGGGAAATTGTTGGTAGAGAGAAGGGTGCCTAAAGCGCCTTTCCAATCGCCCAAGAAAACCTGGTGATTGAACTCAGGGATGACGTTGCCCAAGGGGCAACCCATGTGACAGAAGGGAACAGCACAGTCCATGCACCGGGAGCCTTGTTCCTTTGCCTGGTCTTCACCCCAGGGTTGGTAGAACTCTCGGTAGTCACTTTTTCTTTCTGCTGCCGGTCTTCGCTCGGGTGTGTTCCGGCCTGATTCCGTAAATCCTGTGGGTTTACCCATTACCGACTGCTTCCAGCTCCCGCTCTGTACCCTCTCCGTTCCTGCGTCGTTCTTCCAAAACACGCCGGTAGTCTCGCGGCATGATTTTTTTAAACCATTTTAATGCGGCGTCCCAGTCGGCCAGTATTGCGGCGGCGGGAGTGCTGCCGGTGTACTTCTTATGGTCTTCTATCAGTCCTTTCAGGGTTGCGATATCTTCTGGGTCTGTCACCGACTCCAAGTCGGCCATGCCATCGTTGAAGGAGATGTTGAAATCATCATCCTTGTCATAAACAAATGCTATTCCGCCGCTCATGCCCGCAGCAAAGTTTCTGCCGGTGGCGCCAAGTACCACGGCAACTCCGCCGGTCATGTACTCACAGCCGTGGTCTCCCACAGCCTCTACCACAGTTTTTACTCCGCTATTGCGGACGCAGAACCGCTCTCCAGCTGCGCCGTTGATGAACACTTCGCCACCGGTGGCTCCGTACATTGCCACGTTGCCGATGATGATGTTCTCTTCAGGCACAAAGGTGGCTTCAGGATCAGGGCAAACCACAATGCGGCCGCCGGACATGCCCTTGCCCATATAGTCATTGGAATCACCCAGCAATTTGATGCTGGTGCCTCTTGTTAAGAACGCGCCAAAGCTCTGCCCTGCCGACCCAGTAAATTTGATATTTATCGTGTCATCGGGTAGCCCTTCTTCGCCGTACAGCTTGGCAACCTTGCCGCTGAGCATTGCGCCCACGGTCCGGTGGGAGTTGTGGATCGGAAGGTCGATATGCACAGGTGTTCGGTTGTTGATGGCCGCCTGAGCTTGGGCGATGATTTGGTGATCCAGGGCCTTGTCCAGCCCGTGATCCTGTTCCCGGTCACAGTAAACCGGCTCGTTGGGGTCGTTAGACTCCTGCCGGTGCAGTAAACGGGCAAAGTCCAAGCCTTCCGCTTTCCAATGGTTCTCTGAATCTTTGTAGTCGAGAATGTCGGTGCGGCCAATCATTTCGGCCACGGTCCGGAAGCCCAATTCAGCCATAATCTCCCTCATTTCTTCAGCGATAAAGGTGAAGTAGGCGACTAAGTCCTCGGGCTTGCCGGCAAATTTCTTGCGTAGTTCCGGGTCTTGGGTGGCGATGCCCACTGAGCAGGTGTTCATGTGGCATTTCCGCAACATGATACATCCGCTAACCACCAACGCAGAGGTGGCAAAGCCAAATTCTTCGGCTCCCAGCAGCGTCGCAATTGCAGCGTCACGTCCGGTCTTCAACTGGCCATCAGTCTGGAGCACGATTCGGCTCCTGAGGCCGTTGGCCACCAGCACCTGTTGGGTCTCGGCAACGCCAAGCTCCCAAGGCAGTCCAGCGTGTTTGATCGACGACTCAGGCGATGCGCCGGTACCGCCGTCATGTCCGCTGATGAGCACAACGTCAGCATGGCCTTTGGTCACGCCGGCGGCGATGGTACCAACACCAACTTCAGCAACCAGTTTCACGTGGATCCTGGCGTCTGGGTTAACGTTTTTCAGGTCATGTATCAGTTGGGCAAGGTCTTCAATGGAATAGATATCATGGTGAGGCGGCGGTGAGATCAACTCAACGCCAGGCGTGGTTTTACGCACCCAGCCAATATATTCATCAATTTTATGGCCGGGTAATTGACCACCCTCGCCGGGTTTGGCACCCTGAGCCATCTTGATCTGAAGGTCAGTAGCATTAATCAGATAGTTGGCGGTTACGCCGAACCGACCCGATGCGACCTGTTTGATGGCGCTGCTGCGGGAATCACCATTCTCGTCCAGCCAGTAACGCCGGTGGTCTTCTCCGCCCTCGCCGGTGTTACTGCGCGCACCCATCCGGTTCATGGCGATGGCCATCATTTCGTGGGCTTCTTGGCTGATGGAGCCCAGCGACGCAGCGCCAGTGGCAAACCGCTTCACGATCTCTGCAGCAGATTCCACTTCTTCAATTGGGACCGGAGTCAGACCATCTTTGAATTGGAGCAGGCCACGTAGGTTCGCCAGTTTACGTGTTTCGTCATCAGAGATCTTACTGAATTCTTTATAGGCGTCCCAATCGTTGTTACGCGCTGCATATTGCAGTTTTGAGATGGATTCGGGGTTCCATTGGTGGTGTTCCTCACCCCTGCGCCATTGGTAAACGCCGCCCTGTTGCAGGCTTTGTTTCGCTGCAATCTCAGGTGTTCCAAAGGCCAGATCGTGGCGCTCTGAAGATTCTCGTTGTATTCCGTCTAGACCGATTCCACCAACCCGCGATGAGGTGCCGGTAAAATACTCGTCAATCAGTTCTTGGTTCAGGCCAACAGCCTCAAAAATCTGGGCGCCGCGGTAGCTCTGCACCGTAGAAATGCCCATCTTGGACATCACTTTCAGCACGCCTTTTTGGTTGGCTTTTATCAGGTTTTTCTGGGAATACTCCGGCTTGGTCCCATTGATCTGGCCTCTTACAGCCAGGTCTCGGACCGTGGCCAAAGCCAGGTAGGGGTTCACCGCACCGGCACCATAACCGATGAGCAGCGCAAAGTGATGGACCTCTCTGGGTTCTCCGGTCTCTAAGATCAGACCTGCCTTGGTGCGGGTACCTTCTCTAATCATGTGATGGTGGACCGCAGAGACGGCTAGCAGGCTGGGTATGGGAGCCCAACGACTATCTACGCCGCGGTCTGAAAGTACGATGACTGAAGATCCAGACGCGATAGCCTGGGATGTTTGTTCACGTATGCTGTTCAAGGCTTGCTTGAGTCCACCGTCTCCCAGTTCTCGGTCGAAGAGAGTTGAGATGGTGGCAGAGCGTAGACCGCCTTGGTCAAGCGCCTTAATCTGGGCCAGTTCTGAGTCCGAAAGCACTGGCGATTCCAACCGAAGTTGGTGGCAGTGTTCCGGAGTCTCTTCAAACAGGTTCTGTTCACTGCCGACAAAGGAGCCAAGCGATGTGACTAACTCCTCACGGATGGCATCCAGAGGCGGATTGGTCACCTGGGCGAACAATTGCTTGAAGTAGTGGAAGAGTACCTGGTTCTGGTCTGAGAGTACGGCCAATGGGGCGTCGTTGCCCATGGAACCAATGGCCTCAGTGCCCGTCTCAGCCATGACCGAGGTAAGCATTCGGATCTCTTCTATGGTGTAGCCAAACGTCTGCTGCAACCGTGTTAGCTCAGCCGGGTCCATGGCAACGGTGTCTGATACTTTCGGCAGGTCGTTTAGGGTCAGTTTGTTGTCTTTTAGCCACTGCCCGTAGGGTTTTCGGGTCGCCAGTTTGAGCTTCAGTTCATTGTCATCAATGATCCGTCCCTCTTCAAAGCTGACCAGGAACATCCGACCGGGTTGCAGCCGACCTTTGTATTTGACGTCGGCTGGCGGCACTTCCAAGACGCCGGTCTCGGAGGCCATTACAAGTTTGTCATCTTTGGTGACTAAGTACCGGAAGGGTCGCAGGCCGTTGCGGTCCAAGAGGGCGCAGATGTTGCTGCCATCAGATGACACAATCATGGCCGGTCCGTCCCAGGGTTCCATTAAAGAAGAGTGGTACTCGTAAAAATCCTTCTTCTCTTGGGACATATTCTCATGCTGGTTCCAGGCCTCTGGTATGAGCATCAGCAGGGCGTGGTCCAGGTCACGTCCGGTCATTTGGAGCAATTCTAGGGCATTGTCCAGGCTGGCTGTATCACTGTCGCCGGGATTGGTTACCGGGGCGATCTTGGCCATGTCATCGCCAAACAAAGACGAGGCAAATTGCGATTCCCGAGCGCGCATCCAGTTGACGTTGCCGCGGAGGGTGTTAATCTCGCCGTTGTGCGCCAGGTACCGGTAGGGGTGGGCCAGACGCCAACTACCCATGGTGTTGGTGCTGAATCGAGAGTGAACCAGCGAGAATGCGCTGACCAAATCTTGGTCTTGCAAGTCGAGGTAGAACTCTGCAATCTGATGGGCCATGAGCAGACCCTTATATACGATGGTATTGCAGGACATGCTGCAGACATAAAAACGGTCTGCTTGCTCGTCGGTCAGTCCGGACTCACCGGTGGAGTGTTCCAATACCTTCCGGGCGATAAATAATTGTCTCTCAAGGTGGGCAGCGTCCTTAATATCTGAACCCATGCCTATGAAGACCTGGGCGATGAAAGGACAGACTTCCTGGGCGTCAACGCCGATTTTTGTCTTGTCAACCGGCACGTCGCGCCAGCCCAAAATCTTCAGGCCCTCAGCCTCAATGATCTTGTTGATCATGTCGCGGCACTCGTATTGAACTTCTGGCGGCATGAATACCATGCCAACGCCATATTCACCGGCCGCCGGCAGGTCAATACCCAAGGCCGCAGCCTCGCGTTCAAACAGCTTGGTCGGCATTTGAATTAACATGCCTGCCCCGTCGCCGGTTTCCGGGTCACGCCCGGCGGCGCCGCGGTGACCGAGGTTAATCAATACCTGCACACCCTCGTCAATGATCTGGTGTGTCTTTTGGCCCTTTATATTGGCAACAACTCCCACGCCGCAAGCATCATGCTCTTGCTCCGGGGAGTAGAGTCCTTTCTTAGCTAATTCTTTTAATGGGTCCATCAGAGGATACCTATCTACTAATTACATTGCGGCTGTTTTGAAAAGCACGAAACCGCCGCTAGTCGCGGCGTAAGCACAACTCTCCCTGAAAAACAGGGCCGCTAAATGATTTTGTTAAATATATCACAATATCAGATTGGCACAAGACCCAGCCTCAAAATACGGGGTATTTAGATGCCCGG
>CAVODA010000087.1:0-6276 GCA_963694265.1 Dehalococcoidia bacterium | reverse complement strand
GAAGTGCACCTGGTGGTTGCGGGCATACCATTGGAAATAAAATCCGGAAACGGGGAGTAGAGCCCTTGGCAACTTCGCCATCAAACGATAACGGGCCAAATGGCAGCGCGCCAAACGGACACGAACCAGTGCTTTTGGGCACCGCCACTGTTCGCGCGCCCGGCGTCTGCGGTGAACTGGCCCAGGGCATCATCGACGGCAACCATTTTCTGGTGACCTGCCCAGTGGATTTCTACTCCAGAGTCAAAGTTGATATTTACTCGGGTGGCCACAGTATAGAAGTCCCGGAAAATTGCGAAAAGACCAGGGCTGCAGTCCGTCGCACGCTTTTGCAACTGAAAAATGCCAAAGTCCGTGCCAAGCTCACCATCAACAATCCCATTCCCCGTGGCAAGGGCATGGCCAGTAGCAGCGCTGACCTCGCGGCGGCGATTGCGGCCACCGGTCTGGCGTTGGGTCACGAGCTTACCTCCGAGCAGATCGCTAATATCGCCCTGTCCATTGAACCCACTGACGGCGTCATGATTCCCGGCGTGGCCCTTTTTGACCACCGTGCCGGGACCATTCACGAGAGCCTGGGCCCGCCTCCGCCCATGGAGATAGTGGCCCTAGACCTAGGCGGTACGGTGGACACCGTGCAGTTCAACATGGTCGACCGCTTCCAACGCTGGAAGGCCGTCAACGAACAGACGACCGAAGCCCTGCGCTTGCTGCGAAAGGGGATTGCCGAACAAGATCCGGTTCTGGTGGGGCAGGGAGCCAGTATCAGCGCCGAAGCCAGCCAAATAGTGCTCTCCAAGCCACGTATTGGCGAAGTCAAAGCTTTTGCAGAGTCGGTTGGCGCAGTGGGAATCAATGTTGGCCACAGCGGCACCATTATGGGTGTGCTGCTGGATGCCCGTGAACGTCGCGGCGCATCGACCTTTCACAAGGCTAGAGAGGCATTCCCGGACGCCAACGAGGTTTATCATTTCCGACTAATGGGCGGCGGAGTCCAGCAGGTGAAAACCTGACCCGCCGAATTCTAATCAGCACCAATAAACAATAAGGACCAAGATGGCAGAATACAAAATAGCAGTGATTCCCGGCGATGGCGTTGGTCTAGAAGTCATCGACGAAGGCAGAAAAGCCCTTGAGGCCGTGGCCAGTGTCACCGACGGACTCAGCTTTCAGTTCACCGAGTTCCCCTGGGGCTCGGAGTACTACCGTGAGACCGGTAACCTCATGCCTGAAGACGGTATTGAGACGCTGAAAGCCTTTGACACCATCTTGTTCGGTGCCGTTGGTGACCCCAACATTCCCGATCACATCACCCTGCATGGCCTGTTGTTGCCCATGCGGCGTAGCTTTGACCAAGGCGTTTGTATCCGCCCAGCCTATCTCCATCCAGGCGTGGAATCGCCACTGACCGGCAAAAAGGCCGGTGACATCGATATGGTCATCTTCAGGGAGAACACCGAGGGCGAATACGCTCCTGTGGGTGGACGCCTCTACGCTGGGACAGCCCATGAGACGGTGGTCCAGACCAACATGTTCACCCGCCGAGGCACGGAGCGCATCATCCGGGCCGCGTTCGAGTACTGCGACCGGCGCAACAAGCCCAAGGGCAAGAAAGTAACCTCGGTGACCAAGTCCAACGCTCAGTCGTTCGGCATGGTCTTCTGGGATGAAGTATTTACTGAAGTGGCGGCCGATTTCCCGCATATCGAGACAGAATCGCTGTTGGTTGACCGAGCCTGCATGGACTTGGTCCGCTGGCCTGAAGACTTTGACGTCATGGTGGCGTCCAACCTATTCGCCGACATCCTGTCAGACATCGCAGCGGTTGTGACTGGCAGTATGGGTCTGGCGCCCAGCGCCAACATCAACCCCGATCATGAATTCCCGTCCCTGTTCGAACCAGTGCACGGCGCGGCGTTCGACATCATGGGCAAGGGAATCGCCAATCCGTTGGCAACCGTCTCCGCCGTGGCCATGATGCTTGATCACTTCGGCGAGCAGGCAGCGGCCGAGCGTGTGGACAAGGCAGTGGCCAAATGCCTGGAACAACGCACAATACTGACCGTAGACCTGGGCGGCACCGCCTCCACCTCCGAGATGGGAGACGAGGCTGCACGGCTAATCCGCGAGGGTTAAAACAATTAGGTTTCTAAAAATCACCCGTAGACAATAAATTGGGAGAAGACAGATGCCATACGTAGACAATTCAGGTGTAAAAATTCACTACCATGTTGAGGGAGACGGTCCTCCCCTAGTGATTCAACACGGGTTAACCAGCAGCCTGCAAAACTGGTACTCCTACGGCTATGTCGAGGAACTCAAAAAGGACTATCAGTTGATACTGGTGGACGCTCGCGGTCATGGCCGCAGCGACAAACCCCACGACCCGGCAGCTTACGACTTGGAACTCAGGGTCAGCGACATTTTGGAAGTTATGGACGACGTAGGCGTGGATAAGGCGCACTATTTGGGTTATTCCATGGGTGGGCGCATCGGTTTTGGTCTGGTGAAACACGCACTGGGCCGGTTCCATTCGTTCGCCATCGGCGGCATGGGCGCTCACGTAGCCAACACCGATACCCCGCCCGAGAGCAGGATTGGTGTGCTTCGGCAGGGAATTGAAGCCTATGTGGCCAACGCTGAAGCCAACGAAGGCTCCATGGAAGCGGGACGGAAAGCAAGGTTGTTGGAGAATGACGCCGAAGCTCTGATCGCAGCTACTCTTGCGCCGATGGGCACAGACGGCATTGAAGAATTGCTGCCTGGTCTAAATCTGCCTTTCTTGATTTACTGCGGTGATGCTGATGGGTTCTACCCGGCTGCCAAGGCCTCAGCGGAGGCGATACCGGGTTGCGTGTTTGTGACGCTGCCAGGTCTGAACCACGGCGAGGCGTCCCGGTCCAGTGAGCCGGTGCTGCCTCACCTGACTAAGTTCCTCAAAGAAGCGGCCAATAAAGTCGGCGCTGGGGCTTAGCAGTCTCGAACAATCTGGGAATAATTAACTGAAGGGGTGCTGGTTTGGCCATTGGGTGGGGATTTATAGGAACAGGGAATTATCCCAATTCCCGGATCGCGCCGGCCGCCGCACTGGCTGAGAACACTTCAATCGTCGCCGCTTACAGCAGGGACCAACAGCGGGCGGATGCCTTCGCCAAGACCCACGGCGCAGACGCTGCCTACACCTCGGTCGAGGCATTGCTGGCTGATTCTAGAGTCGATGTAGTATTCATCGCCTCCCCCAATAATCTCCACGCTGAATTCACCAAGCTAGCCGCCAAGGCTGGAAAGCACGTCTTGGTTGAGAAGCCAATGGCCACGACTGTCAGCGATTGCGTGGACATGATCAAGGCCTGTAAAGCCAACGGAGTCAAATTGGGAGTTGGCTTCCAACTTAGACACCATCCGGGTCACATTGAGGCCAACAGGCTGATACGTGAGGGCGCACTGGGGCGTGTGGCGATGGCCCAGGGTCTGATCGGTTCTGGCACCAGAGGAGAGTTGCAGCGCGAGCTACGCTCGGGCCTGAGGGAGTGGTGGGAGTCTCCGGAAATGGTTGGCAACTCCAGCACCATGATTGGCTCCGGGGTTCACTGCGTGGACGACCTAGAATTCGTAATCGGCCAGACAGTGGTAGAAGTGGCGGCAATCACTGACGGCCAGACGACTGAGTCACCGTTGGAAAACATGGTGTCTTTGTCACTGCGGTTCAGCGGTGGCGCCATTGGGGCAATGTGCTGTGGAAACAAAATGCCGGACGCCTTGAACGACGTGACGATTTACGGCAGCGACGGCCGGGTCATACTGAAAGATTCTTCCAGGCCGGCGTTTGGCGGCAGTTTGGAGGTAATCAGCGAGACCGTGAATAACACGGTTGATTACGAGCCGGACGCCCTGTCTCTAGCCAAGTGGCAGATAGAGGGTTTCAACCGGGCCATTGCCAACGATGAAGAACCGCAGGCTTCTGGGTTGGACGGCCTCAGATCGGTGCAAATCACCGAGGCCATGATTGAGTCGGTCAAAACGGGCCGAACGGTCAAAGTAGAGCCGATCCACATTAGCTAATCTGGGAAGCTGTGGCTCACTGTGAGCCTAATCTGACCTAGGTTGAACCCAACACCACGCTGACCATTCGCTTCTCCAGCGCTTGGCCCAACTGCTCAACGGGCCTAAGTCTGTCATGGTCACCAACGGCCCCGATGAAGACCACTCCCAACAAGCGTCCCACTCTGAAGTCCACCACGGTGGAAGAGATTAGACCATTGGTTCCCCCCTGCAATACGTGCAGGCCCACAGCCTCGTCGAAGAACCCCTGCGGCTCTAGTCTGGTGGCCGAGACCAATTGATGTCCCGGTCCCGAGCTCTCACCGATCTGGTCTTCAAAGTCCTTCAGGAAGATGTCGTGCATCCAGTAATGAACCGAATCAGGGGAGTCGAACAAATGGACCACTGAAGCTGCCATGAAGTCGAAACCGTCGGACATCGCCATGTTGGAAGTGGGTCCAAGCTCCCGCATCACGCCTGTGACGCGTCCTGCGTCAGAGAAACGGTCTGCAGTACTGCCTTCAAAGCCGTTTTCGGCCAGAGTGGCGTTATCCAAAGAACCTTCACGGATAACCTGGTGTCCTTGGAAAAACTCTGGGAACCCAGTCTTCTCCAGAACCATTAAATCCAGGGCTCTTTCTCCCACGCTGTAGGTCGCCCGGTCAATCGAGAAACTTGTCAATCCGGTCTCCTGTATTTTCGGCGTGCCCGCCGGACGCAACCAACTTAATCGATGGCCTGAGATAGAACTTCAAGCTCAGGCCATCGATTTTATTTCCTAGGGCTTTAACTTTAACCTAGGGCGTTAGCTTTAAATTGTCTAACCGCAGACCATTGGGTAAACGTGCAGATGGCGGGTCGCCTCTGCCGGGGTCCTGCTCTTGCTCCAATTCGACCCGCCGTCAGCGCTGCTGTAGACCTCACCGCTGTAGGCGGCGCAATAGATGTGGTCCGGAGCGGCGGCATCAATGGCAATTGCCATCATACGGCCGGGCACAGTCTCGCCCAAGTCCAGACGGTCGTAGGTCTCACCGGCATCACGGCTGCGGTAGAGAGCGCCCTCTTGGACGGTATCTGCAGGTGCGGCACCACCACCGGCTCCGGCGGCCAGATAGATGGTCTTGGGGTCGCCCGGTGCAACGAGCAGGTCTCGGCAGTACGAACCACCAGGGAACATGTCTTCAAATTGCACGTGCTCCCAGCGAACGCCTTTGTCCCGGCTGCGGAACATGGCGGTCTGTGTGGCAATGTGCACTGTGCCCGGGGCGGCAGCACTGACCTGTACGTGGTGCAGGTCCAGGGTGTTGTTCTTGAGATACGGGCCGTCAATCATTGAGACCCAGGTCTCGCCACCGTCACGGCTGGCCAAGAGGCCGCCAACTTCTATAGCTGCGTAGATGTCGTTGGGGTCAGACGGGTCAAATGCCATGCCAATGACCCGCTTGGCAGTTGGCATCATATACGTAGTGATGTAAGGATAAACAACCCCGCTGGTGTCCATCATCTTCCAGGTGTCGCCACCGTCTTGGGAGCGGGAGATGGAGCAGGGTTCGTATCCGGCTAAAATCACGTTGGGGTTATCGGGGTGGATGATGAGTGACCAGACCTCGTTTCCGGGGGCTGCGTCATTCAGCGCCTCCCAAGTCTCGCCGCGATCCTTGGAGCGGTAAACGCCCTTGTCGGTGCCTGCGAAAACTATTTTGGGGTCATCTGGTCGGATGGCTAATGCACGTACTTGGGCTTGATCTGGAAGGCCTTTGGAGACGTCGGTCCATTCTTCTTCGCCGTCAGCGCGGCGGACTAAACCGCCTTCTCCAATGTAGTCGCCCTCTCCGCCAAGGCCAATATATACGTAAGTCCGGTGGTTTGTTGCTACCATAAATGTACCTCCAGCCTTAATCCTGTTCGAGATTAAGATACACGAAATCCTGGGATTATCAATCCCGGCACTGTCTCAAAATAGCCCCAAAAACACTGATCCGAATGCGGAATACTAATGATACGAGCCTTGGTCTAGCGCGACACACCAGTCTGCGGTAGTATTTAACACGCCAGCTAAGGGCCTGTTGTATGCGGCCGAGAGCCAATGACAACTGACGAATTAGACACCGTTTCTTAAAGCCGAAGTTTAAAGGTATTCATGAAGAACAAGATTTTTAAAACCATGGACGATGCCGTAGCGGACATCCCAGACGGCGTCACAATACTCAGCCCCGGATTCAGCGGCGTGGGCGT
>CAVODA010000086.1:0-6324 GCA_963694265.1 Dehalococcoidia bacterium | reverse complement strand
CAGGGTTGTGAGGCTGTTTACCACGTGGCGGCCGTCTACACATTCTGGTCCAAGAACCCAGCCGGTGTATCACAGGCTAATGTGCAGGGGACCAAAAACGTCCTGGAAGCAGCCCGCCAAGCCGGCGTCTCCCGCACGGTCTATACCAGCACCGTGGGCACCATTGGCATTCCCCAAACCGGCCTCGGCGACGAAGATACTCCTCTCGACCCCAAGTCGCTCCACGGCCATTACAAGAACTCTAAGCACCTGGCTGAGCAACAGGCTTTGGCCTTCGCCGCCGGTGGCATGCCAGTGGTGGTGGTCAACCCAACCCTGCCGGTGGGCCCTTGGGACGTTAAGCCCACGCCAACCGGAAAGATTGTGTTGGATTTTCTACGGTGTAAGATCCCTGCCTATCTGAAGACAGGCATGAACATCGTGGATGTAGCTGACGTTGTGGCAGGCCATATCCTGGCCCTAGAGAAGGGCAGGCCGGGGGAGCGGTACATCTTAGGCAACCAGAACGTGAGCCTGAAGCAGATATTCGACATGCTTAGTCAACTAACCGGGCTACCAGCGCCCCGTATTAGAGCGCCTTATTGGCTGGTGGTTGGAGTTGGTTACGTTGACCACTTCATCGAGGGGATTCTCCTCCGCCGCGAGCCGGTCGTCCCAGTGGAAGGGGTGCTGGCATCCAAACACCCAGCCTCTGTGACCTGCGATAAGGCAATCATCCAGTTGGGTTTGCCCCAGAGTTCCGTTACCGATGCTTTAAAGCAGTCGGTTGATTGGTTCGTTGAGCACGGCTATGTGGGTGGGAAAAACCTGGAACGACTCCGTAGTGACGCCGCCTAGCCATGACTGTACGACCAGATAATACGCGGGTGAACCAAGCTACTCAGGATGCGGTGCGTAAGTCTCAGGAGTATTTCCGCCAGTCCCAATACGCTGAGGGTTATTGGTGGGGCGAACTGGAGTCCAACCCAACTATGGAAGCCGAGTATCTGATGCTCTGCCTCTTCACTGGCCGCCATGACTCGGAACGGTGGCGCAAGGTCTGCAATTACATACTGAGCAAGCAGCGAGACGACGGTTCGTGGGGCCAGTATTACGAGGCCCCTGGCGATGTCAGCACCTCAGTTGAATGTTACTTTGCGCTCAAGTTAGCCGGTCACTCTCCAGACTCAGAACCGCTGCAGAAAGCCCGCGAGTTCATCCTATCTAAAGGCGGGATTCCACAGGTCAGAGTGTTCACCAAGATTTGGCTAGCGCTGTTTGGCCAGTGGGACTGGAAAGGCACTCCAAACATGCCGCCAGAGATGATTTACCTGCCGTCTTGGGCACCGTTCAACATTTATGAATTTGCCAGTTGGGCCAGAGCCACCGTTGTCCCCATGCTAATTATTCTCGCCCGCCAGCCCTATTGCCCGGTTCCCGAGTCGGCCAACATTGACGAACTTTACCCCGGAGGCCGCTCCGGATTTGATTACAGCCTGCCAAAACCCAAGTCTGGTCTTGGTTGGGCCAAAGCCCTTTATTGGTCTGACAAGCTGGTTGGACTCTACCAACGGCTACCCTGGCATCCGTTCAGAGGACGGGCCGAGCGCAAAATTCTGAAATGGGTGTTGGAACATCAAGAAGCCGACGGCTCATGGGCCGGTATCCAGCCGCCATGGGTCTACTCTCTGATTGCCCTGCACACCATGGGCTACGGCCCGGAGCATGAAGCAGTCAAAAAGGGGTTTGAGGGCTTTGAGGTATTCGCGCTGGAAGGCGATGACCTTTGCAGCGTCCAGGCGTGCATCTCGCCGGTTTGGGACACCTGCATCGCCCAGTTGGCCCTGCTGGAATCCGGCATAACTCCCGACGACCCAATGGTCCAGTCATCTGCCAGGTGGCTCATGGACAAGCAGATATTCGCCGGAGGCGACTGGCAAGTACGTGCGAAGAAGACGCGTCCGGGCGGCTGGTCATTTGAGTTCGACAACCAGGCCTACCCAGACATTGATGACGCGTCCATCGTTGTCATGGCTCTGGACCAAGTTAGGCTCCCAGAGAGTGAGGAGCCCCGCCGTGCCAATTCCATCAAACGCGGAGTGGAATGGATGGCTGGGATGCAGTCCAAGAACGGCGGCTCGGCGGCCTTCGATAAGGACAACAACAAGAAATACCTGACAAAGATACCGCTCTCAGATTTTGGCGAGACCTTAGACCCGCCCAGCGTGGACGTAACCGCACATCTTCTTGAGATGTACGGACGCCTGGGTTACACGGCAGACAACCAGGCCGTGGCTCGCGGGTTCAAGTATGTGGTCAGCGAGCAGGAAGAAGATGGTTCTTGGTTTGGTCGCTGGGGCGTGAATTACGTCTATGGCATCGGTGCTGTCCTGCCCGCGATGGAAGCTATTGGCGAAGACATGTCCCAGGAGTACATCCACCGGGCCGTGGTTTGGCTTAAATCTCACCAGAATGACGACGGCGGATGGGGCGAGAGTTGTGGCTCTTACGTGGACCCTAATCTGCGCGGTGTTGGTCCTAGCACCGCATCCCAAACAGCCTGGGCGCTGCTCGGCCTGGTGGCCGCCAAAGACCATGGATGCGAAGCCACACAAAAGGGGTTACTATATCTAGCCAAAACCCAGAGAAATGACGGGACTTGGGATGAGCCGTATTTCACCGGCACAGGGTTTCCCGGCTACGGCGTGGGAGAGCGCCTCAAAACCATGCCAGATATCGGAGGAACCAGTTATCAGGGCTTGGATATGCCAGCCGGTTTTATGATTAACTATCACCTGTATCGCAACTACTGGCCGTTACTGGCAATGGGCAGGTATCAGCGATTAATCAACAGTCTTTAGAAAGAACCATCTAGAAGACGCAAAATGTATCAAAACAAGACTGTTCGAGGCCAAAAGAGAAGGGGAACTCCAAGATGATTAGCAAGTCCTTTTGCAAGCGTGTGAAAACCACGTGCGCTCCTCAGTTCATTGACATCACTGACTGGGTATCCGAGTGCGTTGCAGAATCTCAGATTGCCAACGGCTTTGCGGTTGTATTTTCGAAGCACACCACCGCGGCCGTGAAGATTAACGAAAACGAACCGCTCTTGCTGGACGATATGGCCGCTTTCTTAGAGAAGATTTTCCCCAGAAAGCATGACTACCAACACAATAATTTTGAGATTCGCACCGTCAATATGACCGAAGACGAATCTCCCAACGGCCATGCCCACCTGCAGCACCTGTTACTGGGCACCAGCGAGACCGTGCCCGTAATTAACGGCGAGATCCAATTTGGCACCTACCAAAGTGTGTTTTTCATTGAACTGGACCACCCCCGCAACCGAGAAGTCATGGTGCACGTGCTGGGAGAGTAAGCTGGTTTTAGCTTAAGGCCTAAGCTCGAATTAACTTCCCTTGAGCTAAATAACTTAACGGGCCGGTGAATCCGTTTCCGGCCCGCCGCTGTAATATAATCTACTTACTTGTTCTGACTTGTTCCCAGCGCTCCAATCCATACCCAACCCCTGCGATTCTCCAACCAGTTGTATGCGGAAGGTTGTATGCAGAATTCCTCCATCGACCCTGATTTGGATTTAGAATCGGCCTACGAAGTCTGCCGGACTATCACCCGCAGAGAGGCCAAGACCTTCTACTACGCCTTCTTGACTCTGCCGGCGGCCAAACGCAGGGCCATTTACGCTGCCTACGCCTTCTGCCGCCACTGTGACGATTCCGTGGACGACGTAACCTCAATCGACGCTAAGACCAAAGCCCTGGCAGACCTCCAATCTGACTTGGATAGCACCTATACGGGCAAGGCTTCCAGTCCGGTCTACGTGGCATTGGCAGACGTGGCCCGGAATTACTCCATCCCTCAGGACTATTTTCACGAAGTCATCCTGGGTGTCGAGAGCGATCTGGTCAAAGACCGGTTTGAAAACTTTGGGGAACTACGTGAGTACTGCTACAGGGTGGCGTCAGTGGTTGGCCTGATCTGCCTTCAGATATTTGGCTACAAGGATGACGAGGCCACGGAATACGCCGTGGACCTGGGCTTGGCAATGCAGTTGACTAACATAATCCGCGACGTGCGAGAAGACTTCAATATGGGCCGGGTTTACTTGCCTCAAGACGAGATGGCCAGGTTTGGCTATACGGAAGACGACCTCAAGAACGGGGTCCACAACCAGGCGTTTCATGACCTAATGAAGTTCCAGGCCGAGCGCGCCAGGGAGTATTTTGACAAAGGGTTCAAATTGTTACCCTATCTATCACGTCGGTCTCGAGCCTGCCCGGCTGTGTTGGGTGCCCTTTACTCGAAAGTGCTAGACCGTATCGAGGCGTCGGATTACGATGTGCTAGAGACGCGGGTTTCTCTGAGCAAGGCTGAGAAGATAGGCATCACGGCCAAGACCTGGCTGGGCAGTATGTTGCCTATTCCATCTTCTCACCGGTCTTCTGGCCGGTCTTCACGCAAATAATTATTTTTGAAAACCAGCGTATGATTTTACACAAGATTTTTGGGACGGCAGGTTAGATGGCCCAGCATGGAAAGGTAGTGGCAATCACGGGAGCCTCCGGGTACGTTGGCACCAAACTTCTGGCCCAATTGGAGAGGGATCCAGGGCTACGTAAAATTGTGGCCTTTGATGTTAATCCTCTACCGGTGCCGGTCCACAACATCGCCTTCTACCGCAAGAACGTTTCTGAGCCCATCGACGACGAACTAAACGACCAAGACGCCACCACCCTGGTACACCTAGCGTTCAACCCACAAAAGGGAGCCAACCGCCGTGATATAGACGCCATACGCGAGGAAAACGTGGCAACCTTGCGTTCGGTTATGGCTTCTTGCGCCAGGACTAGGGTCAGCCACCTGATCTATCTAAGCTCCCACGCTGTGTATGGGTCCAACAGCGACAACCCGATTCCAATCTCTGAAGATGCTGCCATGCGGCCGTCTCCCGACGATTCCAGCGCCCATGCCAAGCAGCAAAGCGAGATGTTCTTGCAGGAATACGCGCTGGCCCAAGATGACATCAAAATTACCACTCTCAGATCTTGCGTCGTTCTGGGAAACGGGGCCGATAGCCCTACTTCTGACTCGTATTTTCGGCCCTGGATGCTGGGACTAACGGCCTACGATCCGCCACTACAATTTGTCTATGACGACGACCTGGCCCGAGTCCTATCTTTGGTCATTCAGCGAGAAATTCCCGGCACGTTCAACGTCGCCGGAGACGGTATCGTCCACTACCGCGAG
Source organism: Dehalococcoidia bacterium (assembly GCA_963694265.1). Taxonomy (GTDB): domain Bacteria; phylum Chloroflexota; class Dehalococcoidia; order Lucifugimonadales; family UBA3495; genus UBA9611. The sequence continues at coordinate 1,077 of CAVODA010000086.1, read as the reverse complement.
ATGGCCCAGATGCTCAAGAGCAAGTTGATCAGCCTACCGCCCTTCCTGGCTTACCCGCTGGTGAAGCTTTGCTGGGGACTGCATCTGCAACGAGACGCCACTCCCACCAGCCTGGATCAGGTCCGCTGGCCCATCTTGATGAGCACCGGAAAACTGCACCAGGCCACCGGCTACCGATTCTTTCATACGGCGTTGGAGTCGTTGACCGCCTTCGCAAATTCTACCTATTTATACAGGGACCCCGCACCGTTTTAACCAAAAACACAGGCGAGACTGGGATCAACATAACCCGATGGCCGAACCAACCAAACTAATCATTGATACGGACCCCGGTGTCGACGACGCCGTGGCGATACTAATGGCCTTGGCCGTCCCTGAAGTGGAAATCTTAGGGCTGACCACCGTTGGCGGTAACGTCCCATCGGCCCGCACCGCGCGCAACGCGCTGGCCCTACTACAATCGGCAGGCCGGAGTGACATTCCAGTGGCGAAAGGATCTGCCCGTCCGTTGCGGGGCAAGTTCAGCTACTCGCCTCAGTTCCACGGCCCCGGCGGACTGTCACATCGCCTACCGGACCCATCTTTTGGCCCGGTAAACAAGGGTGCAGTGGAATTTCTCTACGACCAACTAACTGCCGATCAGATTGGCGAGGTGGTTGTGGTGGCCCTGGGCCCGCTGACCAATTTGGCTCACCTGCTCTGGGAGCGCCCCTTTGCGTTGGAACAGGCCAAGAACATCATAGTCATGGGAGGCGCGGTGAATGCACCGGGCAATGTCACTCCCAAGGCCGAGTTCAATACCTACAGTGATCCGGTTGCTGCCGAGGTCGTATTTTCCAGCGGGCTGCCGATTACTCTGGTTGATCTGGCAGCCTGCCGTCAGGTAGGAATCAGCCGCGAACAGGCCATGGTACTGCGGTCTGACCATCCTTTGGGCCAGCTAACCCTGCAAATGCTGCAGAGTTGGTTTAGAAAAGAACCCAGCAGGCAGAGATTCGAGTTCTACGACCCATTGGCGATGGCCATTGCCTTAGAGCCGGCCATTGCCACAGTCACCAAGGTAGACCTGGATGTCGG
>CAVODA010000085.1:0-6341 GCA_963694265.1 Dehalococcoidia bacterium | reverse complement strand
CCACTACAGGGCATCCCTGGCGTTACCGTGGATATGATGGACAACATCATTGGTCATCAGCCCTACGGCGTAACCCTGGAGGTCGACGCCACAATTACCGGCATCTCCTGCCATGAGATTGTGGATCGGCTGAAAGCGGGCGACCCGCCCATCTGGACGCGTGTCCGCGAGGGTGACACTGGAATCGTCCTCCACGCCTTTGGCCTGAATGAAGGCGAGGACAAAGTCGTCGGTGCAACCATCGCCGCGCTGCTTGGCAGGTAAACAGATACCTTGCTAGAAAATCAGAAAAGCATCGGCAGGTTCGTTGCCTTCGGGCTCGTCATCGGATTGGCTCTCTTTGCCTTAACGAAAAGCCCCATATGGATCGGGCTCGGATTGGTTGTAGGTGCAGTGATCGGTGCGCAGGTAAATCGAAAAGACTTCGAGTAAATCCCGCAGGTTAAGTCTAATGACGACAAATAATCAACAAACAGCCAATGACTATCTTGCAGTACTTCCTGAAGATAGACAGGTGGCCATCAACGCCGTCAGAGACATGATTCTGAGCAATCTGCCAACAGGGCATGATTTCTTACGTCATACCTCTAGAGACCTATCCGAAGACTTACAACAAGTTGCCGTTGATGTTCGCAGGCCTGGCTTCTTAGAAGAATTACATGACCGTGTATTTGATGAACATCTACGGAACCCAGGATGATGAAACCTGGTTTGTCGACCGCTACAAAGCCACGGGCAAGAAACTAAACATGGGTAAATCATGCGTCCGGTTCAAGACCATTGATGACCTACCTCTTGAGCTAATCGGAGAGGCGATAGCCCGCACTCCTGTCGCTAACTTCATCCAGATGTATGAGTCAGTCAAAGGAAAACCTTAGCAGGTAGGCGTTACTGGAGCTGGCTGATTTCTTCCGGCAGGTAGTGAGTAGCCCGGAAGACTCGGTTCACAACTGCGCCTTCCGAGTCCTCGTGGTAATGGGGGTTGATGTACTCCCAGACCACATCACCTCCAGGTGTGACCTGAAACATGCGACCAAACATACCCTCCGTGATTAGCGTGTTGCCGTTGGGCAACCGGCGCGCGCCTGAGATGTAGGGACTGAAAAAGTTATAGGCCGGATTGTCAGAGTACTCCCAAACCACCCGGTTCGTTTTTGGGTCAACCTCCACCACACGGGAGAAAGGCAAGGCGTGGTTGGCGCTGTGCGATCCGTTGTCATAGACCAGGATATTTCCGTTGGCCAGCAAACTAGGGTCATGCTGTTGGGCCAGCACCTCACCCCCAAGACGCCAAACTATCTCACCAGTGGCCTTGTCGATTATCCCGACAGTTGAAATGTTCCTGAAGCTGAACAGCACGCGGTCATCGCCAAGGGGCACCACGGTGTTGCCGTGGCTCCATTCGTCTCGCGAGTCATTGAAAGTGATGACGTCCCGCTCCAAATCCAGGTGCTCAGCGGCATGCCACTCCCAGATACGCTTGCCGGAGCCATCCACCTCTACTATGACATCAGCCCACATGCCATTCTCGCCCGTTATCGGGTTTCCGCCTTTGACCTTGGCCGCCAGGTCCGGGGCCACCAACTCCACCGTCAGGTAGATTGCCCCGCCGGAGGATGTCCGCCGCGCGTCATGGTGGTGGTCTTTGTCGCGGTGCTCCCAAATCTTGTTGCCGTCCCAGTCCACCTCCATCATCACCCCGCCCTTGAATCGCTTCCAAGACGTGAACCGGTCCCACTCCTTGTCGCGGAGCTTGCCACCGTAGAACAGATTGCCGTTGGGCAGCAGATAGCCGTACAAGCCGGGCGGGTCAGGCATCGACCAATGGTGCACTTCCTCTCCGTCCAGGTTCAGTAGGTACACATCTCCTGGGCCGTTCATAGGTGCGTACAGGGTATAGCCGGGGCAGACGCGGTCTCGGTCTAGGGCGGTCAGGCCAGTCTTTGTGGACCGCCGGCGGGTCTGATTATCAAGCGTCATATCGCAATCCAGTAATTTATTTAAACTTCAATTCTATTAGCAGAGTTGCCAGCGCCTATCGTGCTTGCTTCGGCCCGTGCCAAATTCTGGCCTACGCAATCGTTGCTGCCAGCCCCGAGGGCCAGATGGTCTGCTGACCTACACCCAATGTCGATACTTATCGCCCACAGGCCAGGATGGAGTATTTCGGAACAGAGGAAATCGTGCCACCAAAACGCAATTCTGCGTAGTAACTGGAAGAATCAGTAAGTAGTTCTATTTCAGGGTGGCCTACGTCCGAGATTGGTACTCCTGCTGAAACGTCACTCTATTGATGGTCTTCTAACGAATTAAAATCGGATTTTGGCTATAAACGATGTGTTACGGCCAATAATATAGGTTTTCTACTATTTAGGTTTATGTGGTTACCTAACGTAAACAGGTAGCTCAAAGTGGTTTTTATGTCAACAGTTAGGCGGAAAATACGAATAATCGTGTGAACTCACACCTTGATCACACTACCTGATGGCCATAACTGTAAATACTGACCTCGATTGCCATGTTACAAATCACACTGGGGAAACCATGTGGCGCATGAATACATTGTCGATTTCCTTGATTGTTGTTGGCGCGTTGGCGTACACAACAGGTTTGCCTTTTTCACCTTGGGGACAACCCGCCGAGGCTGAACCGGAAACCACGGTTATAACCGTTCCGGTAGACGTCTCTTCGATCCAATTTATGGGCGCGTCCGATCCCGGGCCTAAGCCAATTCCAATTAAGGTCGACGTCGTCGTGCCTGCCTACATAATAGTGGAAAGTGGTTCCAATCCTTGGGGTACAGAATCACAACACGCCGGGATTCACATCTCCGTTCGGACGATGGCCGAGTCTTATTCTGAACACGCTACCTCGCATTTTCCAGAACAACAAGACCAACTAGTTTCGCTGGTCCGATCTAGAGGACATGGTCCTTTAACAACATCATTGCTGGACTCGGCCACCACCAAATAGGCCTCCTGCTTCTTGGCCCGGAAACAAGCAAAAAGAAAGACTCCCGGTTAATTCAGGGAGTCTTTCTTTGCTTTTTAATTCACTAATAAAACTGATGACAGGTCAGGTTGGCCATGGCTTGGAGTCTTCCGGAGGCGGCGGTGCGTCGAAAGGGGCCGGCTCCAACCAGTCTTCAGAGATAGTCTCAGTCACTCCATTATCCACCGTCACGTAATATTCCGGCGGAATATCAGGCTCGCGTTCTAAGAAGGTTCCGGTCCAGTCCTGAAACAGCTGTGGCGCAATAATAGCCAGAGACCCCTTGGCCCCCTCTGATGGGGGCCTATGGAGACCGCCGTCTCGAATCTTGACCTGCATCCGTTGATCCACTTTATAGATGTGATGTCTTACAACCATGGGTCTGTCTCACTGGGCTTTTCTTGATCTGCGAACTCTTAGGCGGCTAAGGCCTAGTGCATGGGCGAGAAGCTAGCTGGCACCATGATCTTAGTCTCTTGGCGAATCATGCCAGGGGCACCGGAAGGCCAGCCTTCGATCTTGGTCCCGCGAATCTCGTCCCGGTGGGCGAGGTCTTTATAGGGCCAAACGTGCATCCACCGGTTCAGACCGCCAAACTCGGTGAACATTCCAGCGGCTAGAGGGGAGTACTTTTCCCGCTCTGGCAGTGCCTTTGCCCAGCGGCTCAGCAACTCAGGAATAGCACCTGGCTCGTAGGTGTAGGTTCGCATCTCATAGATTCCACCAAGGGCTTGGTCGCCACCCATTGGCTTCATGAAAGGGGCTGGGTTCCAGATTTCAGAGTTCATGTTCAAGATGTTGCCGGGGGTGATTTTGGGCGGCCAGTTGGGGTCTTTTCCCGCTGCCGCACGGACGCTTTCGCGCTCCGCCAAATTCTCGTAGGCCCAAACGTGAATAATCTGGTTCAAGGGGCCAATCTCAGTGTGCCAAAAGGCGGCGATTGGGCCGTACTTTTCGCGGTGAGGAAGTGCCTCAGCAAAGGCTTCTTCCGCCTGGGGAATGGCTCTAGGCTTCAGATCATAGGTGCGTACTTCGTAGATCATCTCGCTCTCCGTAGCAAATTATTTCCCTGGGTTGGGGCTTCAGTTGAGACGGTATCATATCCCACTCCGCTTCCCAGCCGCCAGTGTACCAAATACCAACAATCTGCTATACGCGCAGCGTGCGTGGATTACAGTGGGCGGCAAGCTCTAAAGTAACCAACAAAAATGCAAGAAAATAGCGCCCCAATTACTCAGGGCGCTATTAGCATTTCTTTAATAATCCGTGAATGAAAGTTTTAGAGTCTAGTCTCTGGCGCGGACACCATCTCCCCGGCGGTTGCGTTTGCGGTCCAACGCGGAGAGCGCCATCTTCCGCAGGCGGTAGCTCTGGGGTGTGACCTCTAGCAATTCATCATCAGAGATGAATTCCAGGGCCTCTTCCAGACTCATGTTGATGGTGGAGTTCAGGCGTTTGGCAACATCTGCCGTGGATGAACGCATGTTGGTTAACTTCTTCTCTTTGCAGACGTTGATCTCAATATCGCCTTCACGGCGGTGGGAGCCAACTATCATGCCTTCATATACCTGAGTGCCAGGGTCAACAAAGGTATCTCCGCGTCCCTGGGCGTTCAGCAGACCGTAGGTCACGGCCATCCCTCGCTCCGATGCTACCAATACGCCACCAGGCTGTTCCTTTATCTGCCCTTCCATCGGCTCGTAGGAGGCAAAGACACTGTTTTTAACTCCGTCACCGCGGCAGGTACGCAGGAAGAACGAGTTGAACCCAATCAGGCCACGGGTAGGAATTTTATACTCCATGTGAACGTAGCCGTTCTCGTCGTAGCGCATGTCCCTAAGTGTAGCCAGCCGGCCAGAGAGGTACTCGGTTAGCGGACCAACGTATTCGTCATTGGTACTGATATTTAGAATCTCGTAGGGCTCGTGTATCTTGCCATCGACCATCTTTGTAACAGGCTCAGGACGTGACACCTGGAACTCAAACTGCTCCCGGCGCATGGTCTCAACCAGAATCGAAAGATGCAGTTCACCACGACCGGCAACCACAAATACGTCGGAGTTCGCAGTGCTTTCAACTTGAAGACTAACGTTGGTACGCAACTCCCGGAACAGTCGGTCGCGGAGGTTGCGAGACGTGCAATGCTCGCCCTCTTTGCCCATGAACGGTGAGGTGCTGACACCAAAGGTCATCCGGACCGTTGGCTCTTCAATCTCAATGACTGGTAGTGCTTCCGGCTCTTCCAATGAGGCTAATGTATCGCCAATGGAAACACCCTCAGGGCCGGTTAGGGCCACAATGTCTCCGGCTCTGGCCTCTGGAACTTCCACGCGCTCCATGCCCCGGTAGACGAAGATTCGCTCCAGGGGATGGGTGGATGTGGCGTCGTTCCGGCCCAGCAAAGCCACATTGTCGTTTAGCTTCAGCGAGCCTCTGCTGATGCGGCCCAGGGAGACTTGTCCAAGGTAGTTATCGTAGTCAAGGGCGGCCACCAGCATCTGCAGTGGAGCTTCTGGGTCTCCTTCCGGCGGTGGGACCGATTCTAAGATGGCGTCAAATAGGGCCGTCATATCTTCGCCCGGCACATCTGGGTTTGTGGTGGCGTAGCCCGCTTTAGCCGAAGTGTAAATAACCGGGAACTCCAGCTGCTCTGCGGTGTTGGCCAGTTCCAAGAACAGGTCTTGAACCATCTCAAGCACTTCGGCAACGCGAGACTCAGGCCGGTCTATCTTGTTGATGACCACCATGGGAATAACATTCTGATCCAGCGCCTGTCGCAGAACATAGGTCGTTTGAGGCATCGGGCCATCAACAGCGTCCACCAGTAGTAGACAGCCGTCAGCCATATTCATGATCCGTTCAACCTCGCCGCTAAAGTCGGCGTGGCCGGGCGTGTCGATGATGTTAATCCTGACACCGTTATAGGTCACAGAAGCGTTCTTGGCCAAAATCGTGATGCCGCGCTCCCGTTCCAGAGGGTTGCTATCCATGATCAACTCACCAACCTCTTGGTTGGCGCGGAAGACCTGCCCCTGCTTTAATAGAGCGTCGACCAGGGTGGTTTTACCGTGGTCTACATGCGCGATTATGGCCAGATTGCGAATGTTGTCGTGCTGAAAATTACTCAATGTTTTTACCCCACAGACCATAATAACACTAGGACAGGTTTATTGCCGGACTTTACATATTCTGTAAACGGCACAATTGTGGCTAAATGGTGCACTATCCGTAGATTCATTGCCAAAAGACTATCGAAAAAAGATTCTAAAGAGACGATTCCGCTGTTGACTAACAGTTTCTATATCGGTAAATTGGGCCTGGTACGTCATTAAAACTCTGAAATTGTATCG
>CAVODA010000084.1:0-6351 GCA_963694265.1 Dehalococcoidia bacterium | reverse complement strand
GGAAAGCTTTTCTTGTTCAACGTCATCCGCCACGGCGAACATGTCCCGTTCCAGGGGATTGCCGTAACCGCCTGCCCCCGCCTGCACTACCCGAAAGAGGTCGCCCTTTTTCAATTGCCTGAGTGTTTTGCCGGGGAGTTTTTCTTCCTGAGGAGTTCCGGGGTTGAGGTAGTTCTCGGTTGGTGTGCCTGGTTTGCCTCCCTGCACTCCCCAGGGCGTGAAGTCAGAACGATCAGAACGCAATTGGAACGTGGCGTCCTCCGCTAGAAGCCGGAATTCGCGCTGGATGCCGAGTCCGCCTCGGTACTTGCCTGCGCCGCCAGTGTCCGGCACAAAGCCGTAGTGTTCCACCATCAACGGCTGCTCCGACTCAATGCTCTCGATGGGTGTATTGGCCATGTTTAGGATGGGCGCAGCCAGGCCGTCGGCTCCGTCCAAATTGGGCCCGCCACCGCGGGGGCCGTCGTTGGCGAACTCCAGGTAGACCCAGGCCTTGCGGTTGGAGTCGTAGCCTCCCCAACTTACGCCAATCTCTCCGCCGCCCCAGGCCGCTGGGACTTTGCCGGGCAGCGCTTGGGCCATGGCGCCGAAGATGGTCTGGCAGATTCTAAACCCAGCCAGCCCGCGCGCCGCCACCGGAGCCGGGTGTTGAGGATGGACGAAGCAACCTTCCGGCGCGGTGATGTTGAAGGGCCGGAAGAAGCCGCTGTTGGACTGGATCGCGGGGTCTATCAGGCATTTCAGCACGGCATAGACGTTGGACTTGGTATAGGCAAAGTTGGGGTTGATGGAACCTTTGGCCTGGGGTGAAGTGCCTTCAAAGTCGACGAAAATCTCGCCGCCCTGAATCTTGACCTTGGCATGGATCGCAATGGGATGAAGGTCAATGCCGTCATTGTCGATGTAGTCGGTGAACTCCCATTCACCTTGGGGCAGTAGTTCAATCTCGGCCCTGGTGAGGCGTTCCGTGGTATCTAGGATGTCGGTCATGTAGCTTTTGAGTTCTTCCAGACCGTAATCGTCCACCAGACGGAGCATATCCTGCTCGCCAAATCGGACTGCGGCCAGAAGAGCCTGAACATCTCCCAATACTTTGTCAGGGACGCGGACGTTCTTCTCCAGGATGCGCCAGACCGCTTTATTCAGATTGCCCCGATCGTAAAGCTTGATGGGAGGGATGATTAGGCCCTCCTGGTAAATCTCAGTGTTGTCACAGGCATTGCCGCCGGCCACCCGGCCGCCAATGTCTGTCTGGTGACCAATGCAGCAGCTCCAGCCAACCAGCACGTCATTCTTGAAGATCGGCTTAAACAAGAAGATGTCCGGTAGATGGCTGGCGCCCTCGTAAGGGTCGTTATTGGCAAAAATGTCACCCGGTAAGACGTCGTCGCCAAAGGCGTTCATCACCCCTTCTAGAGCCGGGGCCATGGAACCCAAATGGGGAGGGAGTGTGAGTCCCTGGGCCACCTGCAGACCCTCCGCATTGAACAGCGATGTGGAGAAGTCCATGCCGTGTTTTATCACTGCAGAACGAGCCGTGCGGACCACGGTCAACGCCATGGTATCGGCCGTGCTCATGAGAGCATTCTTGATGACTTCTCTTGTGATTGGGTCGGTGGTCTGTTGCATTGAGACTCCTTTGGTTGCTGCGCCCAGGGCGATGTAATTCTGCGACGTGAGTCAAGGCAGCAGGGCGAGTTTTCAACCCGTCCCTAGTTTAGTTTCGCGGCATTTTCCAGGATTATGTTGCTCCATTGGTCAACAGAGGCGTTCCAGTTGGGAGGCACCACAGTGGTGGAGTCGTATTCTTCCACAATCAATGGCCCATCGGTTGTTGCTCCAACTAGGACTTGGCGGTTCACGATTGGGACGCTGGCCCAACCTCTTGTGGTGCCAAAGTACACGTCCCTATTCGGTTCGCTGGAGCCAGTAGCCATTACAGGAAGCTCAAGTTTGTCGGGCATTCGCGGCACTTCTGGCAGCCCCCGGGCAATAACCCGGACGTTGACCAATTGGTACCCGGTGCCAGGGGAGCTATAACCAAAGCTGCGTTCGTGTTCTTCGTCAAAGGACTTAATAACAGCGTTAATCGTCTGTCGGTTGACCTCGTTGGCCGGGTAGGGGACGGTCAGGTCGGACACCTGGCCCTCATACTTCATATCCAACTGGGTCAAAATCTCGAGACGGCTATCATCGAAGCCTTCAGCGCGAAGTTGACTGCGTCCCTGTTCCCAGAGTCCGTTCAGAAGTTCTGACAATGCTGGTATGTCTAGTTGTTCAAAGGTCTTGAAATAAGTCTGGACGAAATGATGCTCAACGTCGGCGACCAACAGTCCAAAGGAACTGAAAACGCCGGGGAACGGTGGCACCACCACGCGGGTGATGCCCAGCATTTCAGCCAAGCCGACCGCGTGGACGGGACCGTTGCCGCCAAAGGTCATGAGATCGAACCGCCTTGGGTCTCGACCTCGTTCACTGGATACGGCGCGCAGGGCACGGCCCATGTTGGAATTTACCAGCGTGTGGATACCGAAGGCCGCTTCCACATCCGTCATTTCCAGCGGTTTGGCCACGTTGTCGGAGATGGCTTTACGGGCCAACTCCGCGTCAATCTCAAAGGTTCCTGCCAGCAGATGTTTCTGGTGGAGGAAGCCCAATAATACATTGGCATCGGTCACGGTGGCGTCCTGGCCGCCCAACTGATAGCAGGCCGGGCCGGGAAACGCTCCGGAACTCTGGGGGCCAACACGTAGGGAGCCGCTGCGGTCCACTGCGGCAATGCTACCGCCGCCAGCGCCGACTTCTGCCAAGTCAATGGCCGGGACCCGCAGGATGTGGCCGGAGCCGCGCAGCAGCCGGTGGCCCACACTAATCTCGCCGCCAACTTCGTATTCGGGGGCTTGCAGCATCTCGCCATCTTCGATGATCGACGCTTTGGCGGTGGTGCCTCCCATATCCAGAGTCATCAGGTTGGGTATCCCCAGGCGTTTGCCCAGGTGATAGGCGCCCACAACTCCGGCGGCTGGGCCGGATTCAATGCAATAGACCGGGCGTTGCTTGGCAATGTCTGAGGTGGCCAAACCACCGTTGGACTGCATCACGGTCAGAGGCACAGTAACATCCATCTCTGTGAGTCCGTCTGTCAGTCTAGTTAGATAAGTCTCCACCACCGGGCGTACGTAACAGTTGATGACCGTGGTGCTGGTGCGCTCGTATTCCTTCATCTCTGGCAGCAATTCAGAGGAGATGGTCAGGTTCACTCCAGGCGCTTTCTCCGCCAACGCTCGGGCAATGATCTGTTCGTGTTCGGGGTTCGCGTAGGAGTGCAACAGACACACTGCCACGGACTCAACGCCGTTGTCCAAAACATACTGGACGGCGCGATCAACATCGTCCAAATTCAGGGGCTTCAGCACCTCTCCCTGAAAGTTGAGGCGCTCACTTACTTCCAACCGGAACTGACGTTTGACCAGAGGCGGGGGCTTCTCATAGTCCAAGTCGTATAAGCGCGGTATCCGATTGCGCCGAAACTCCAAGATGTCCCTGAAGCCCTCAGTGGCGATCAGGGCAGTTTTGGCGCCCTTCTGCTCAATGATGGCATTAGTGGCCACGGTGAATCCGTGGCTCACTTCAGAGACCATATCGGCGGTGATAGCAAGCTCCGCAATACCGTTTTTGATACCGTTCAGCACGGCCTCGCTGTAGTCATTGGGGGTGCTGGCAATCTTTCGGGCCAGCACCTGGCCGTCGTCCCCCAGAAATACTATGTCGGTAAATGTTCCGCCAATGTCTACGCCAACGCGAAAATTCTGCACTCAGTTACTCACATTCTGTTACTTACTGGGCATGATACTGGTGTCGGAATTGGGAGGCAAGAGCCTATACGGCCGCAAAATCCAAATTAGACGTGGGGCAGGGTGCTCGACTAGCTTCAGGCGGGGTCTTTAACTGGCCGACGGGGGAATTTGATGGCCGCAATTACCATCGCGCCCAACAGAAGTAGCACGCCAGCGTAGATGAACGCGGCATCCGTTCCTTTCCAGGTGACCAATACGCCGGCGATGACCGGGGCAGGGAGCGTGAATATGTGCCGGAAGACGCTCTGGACGCTCATGGTGCTGCCCTGTATCGCAGATGACGAAAGGTCCATCACGGCGGCAGTGGCGATGTTGCTAGTCCCGTAGAAGAACATACCCATCGCTCCGACGACCAAGCCAAGTTCGAAAGCGTTGTCAGTGACCGGCACTAAAAAATACAACAACCCGAGGGTGGCATAGGCAGGAAGCAACACGATTTTTCTGCCGAATTTGTCGGATACGATACCCATGATGGGCTGAGAGACCATCCCCATCAAGTAGAGGAGCATGAAGTAGAACCCCAAGCCCAAGGTTGAATAGCCCAAATCTTCGGCTAGATAGATTGGCAGGAATGTCAGGATGCTGAGGCGGCCCATGCTCATGAAAACACCGGCAATCATGATTGCCAGCACACTGCGCTGGCTGAGCATGTCCTTGATTCCGCTCATGTAGTTCTTAACGGTTGGCCGAGGGGCTGCGTCTTTGTAGTGGGACCCCAGACTTCGCCAGAGAATGAACGCTAAGACCAGTGCCGGCAACAGGTGATATTGCATCAATGTTTGCCAACTGACGACCAACAATAATGCGCCGATGATCAAGGGCGAGATGGTGTCGCCGATGCTTGCTCCGACTCCGTGCATGGCTAGCGCGGTGCCACGGCGGTCTGAGAATCGAGCTGATAATGAACCAACGGATGCAGGGTGCCAAGCTGCCGATGCCACGCCAATCATGGCGATACCCGGCAGTATCCAGAAATAGCTGAATGCCAATCCCACCATGAAATAGGCCAGACCACTGCTGGCAAGGGCAAATGCCAAGAGAAGAGGGCGGTATTTGTAAAAGGAGTCCGCCAGGAAACCTGAAGGCATGATCAGGAGTCCGCTGGATCCTTCCCTGACGGTGGACAATGTGCCCAATTCAACGTCATTGAGGTCCAGTGTGTCTTTGATACCGGGCAAGATAACCGGAAAGAGTTGCTGATACCAATGGATGATGGTGTGGCCGAATATGAGAGAGCCAAGCAAATGCTGGCGGTTACTCTCGGTTTCTGGGCCGGTTGATGATTCAGTTGTAGAGGTGTCGGCCATTTATCTGCGGAGCCAACCTCAGTGCTACGAGGGTGACCGGACGCATTCCGTGTTGGCAGGGGAGACTCATTACTGGCCATTTACACAAATAGCCGACGAAATGGTCTGCCCCGTACCTTTTAGATTCTGAATACAACTAGACCCTATATATTCCAGAGTCTTAGGATAGGGGAATAATACTCGCGCCGTACACGCCTGGCAATGGCCAAACGGCCCCATAGTCGCTAGGACCTGCCCGGCGTTGGAACGGCGCCGTGTGTGGCCTGATGCAGTTGTACAGCGGTGTTAATCAAAGCCAGGTGGGAGAAAGCCTGAGGGAAGTTGCCCAGCATGTTCCCGGTGGCTGAGTCGTATTCTTCGCTGAGCAAGCCCAGGTCATTGGCGCAATCCAGAAGTGCATTTAGCAGCACACGCGCTTCATCAATCTGGCCCAGATGAATCAGGTTATCCGCCAACCAAAAGGTGCAGATGATGAACGATCCTTCGCTACCGTCCAGACCGTCATCCAAGTTGGTGTAGCGGTAAACAAACCCTTGCTTGTTGGTCAGCTCTTTCTGGGTGGCCCGGATGGTGGAGCGCATCATGGGGTCTGTGGCCGGAATGAACCCGACCAATGGCAGCATCAGGTTGGCGGCGTCCAGGTTGTCGCTCCCGTAGGACTGGACAAACGCCTGACGCTTTTGGGAATAACCCTTGGCCATGATCTCATTGTAGATCTCGGCACGAATTTTTTCCCAGGCTTCAACGTCGCCCGGTAGTTTCAGATCGGTTGCGGCTTTGATGGCGCGGTCCATGGCCACCCAGCACATCACCTTGGAAAACACAAAGTGCTGCCTGCCGCCCCTGGTCTCCCAGATACCCTCGTCTGGTTCACGCCAGTGGTCAATGACAAAGTTCACCACTCGACGCAGGTACTCCCAATAGTCGGCGTCCACCGCTCCGCCAAACTTGCGGAAAATGTGGGCCGAGTCCATGATTTCGCCGTAGATGTCCAACTGAAATTGGTCGTACGCCCCGTTGCCAATGCGGACCGGCTGGGAGTTCATATAGCCTTCCAGTTCCGGAATTTCAGTCTCGGTCAACCGCCGTTCCCCGCCCAGGCCGTACATCACCTGCAGGTCTCTGGCGCGGCCGGAAGTACTCCATTCCAGCCATTCCTTGAACGCCCTGGCCTCTCCTGTGTAGCC
>CAVODA010000083.1:0-6357 GCA_963694265.1 Dehalococcoidia bacterium | reverse complement strand
TTTGTATGCCCTAACCGTACAGTGAGTACCACGGCCCGTGGCGGAAAGATGATCGCCTGACCAAACGACAGGCGAAAAGTGAATCCCTAAAGTGTAATTGACGCCTTCACCGAAGCACCGATTATCGGGGCAGGCCTGTAATGCCTTGGTGAGGACTTTCCCAGAGCGGTAGCTGTAGGCACTCTCATTCGTGATGACCTCATCCGCATCATGGAAAGTCCAGCCTTCATTGTTTGAAAACTGAGCCACGGCGGCATGGACCTGGGAAGCCGTCAAGTTGGTCAGCCCTTGGTCCGACGGTGGTTCGCTAATTGCAGGGGTCGCAGTTGGAGCGGCCTCAATGGTTGGTTCTGGAGTTGCCTCAAGTTCTTCCCCGTCAATCTCCTCAAAGGTGATTACAGCGTCGTCGATAGCGGCAGCCAACTCCTCCACAGTCACGCCGTCAAACGCCGGTGGGTTAACTGTCAAAGTGACTTGCTCACTGCTGGAGATACTGAAATTCTCGAAAATCAACGGTGCGCGGTCTTCCATAAAGATGTGGAGGTTGCCCAGACCGGTATCAGAGAAGACTGAGGGCCGCGAGTTCTCCGACGAACTGGACACGAATCGGCAAGACTCGCCGGCCGATAATGGCGACGCTAATGGAGAGCCATTTTCAATACTGCTCTTGGGTTGGGGCGCCAACAAATCCCAGACCCAGTTTACGGCCACTCCGGTGCTGGCCCCGACGACGGCGATGGTTAAAATCGCAGGCGCAGTAATTACGGCTGCCGCCCCGCCAAACAATCCTATTCCAAGGGCCGTTGCTCCGGCCATGAAAGCACCAGCCTGAGCTGCAGCGGACCCATTACGAGCTCGTTATTGGCCGTGGTGGTGGCTGTTTTATAAGAGGTGCGCCAGTTGCGGAACTCAGTCTCAAACTTGCCGAAGTCTTTGTCTCGGTCAACAGCCAGCATCCGGTCTCTGGCAGTCTTTGCTACATCAACATCCTTTTGGATCTTGTCCATGGTGTTATTGAGAGAAACGACGTCATTGCAACTGACCAGCAAAGGGCTATGTAGCCCAGCGCGGCCCTGAGGGTCAATCTGGCCAAGCACGCTCTGGGAAAGGTCTAGCACCTGGGTGATGTTGTCTCCCCACGCCTGTACGGCCTCGTTGAAATCAGCGAGTACCTGCATAGCTACTTCAGGGTCGTTAACTTCTGGGTTAATGCTTCCCAGCCTGGATTGTTGTGCCAGAAGGTCATCTACCAGCGATTGAGTAATGAGTCCTTTGGTGTTCAATTGCTTGGCCAGGGACTCAAATTCTTCCTGCGGCGACGGCGTTGCCGTGGCCAGAGGAGCATCCGGTGTAGCAGTTGCTTCAGACCCGCTGGTCGAAGTTGCATCATTGGTGAGCTCGTCAATGGTGGTGCAGCCGACTATCGCGAGTAAGAGCAGCATCATCGCTGCCGCAAAGAAAATTTTACTGCGGCTGAAAAATTTGGTGTTCGAAATTGGTGCGCCTGGTTGTAAGTGGAGCATCAGTGGCCAATGTTAACGCTTGGCCTGCTAAATGAATTCAGTGAGAATCCTCAGAAAGCAGCCTCTAAATATTTGGGATGACTTCTTCCATCAAAGCGTCTAAGTGCTCCATGTCGTCAAATGCTGGGTTGATGAGCACCATTTCTGCGCCACCCTGGGTGATCTTTGCCAGTTCTTCTGTGATCTTTTGGGTTGAACCCCAGACTGAGACCTGGGAGCCCAGGTCTGCGTTACCGTAGCGCTTCCCGAACCATTCTTTTAGTCGAGCTTCGGCGCGGTCTTCGTCATTATCCACGGCCACGTAGACCCGCTTGGAGATGGTGAATGACGCGGGGTCTCGGTCGGCTTCTTCCAGGTACATTCGTGTTTGGTCAACAGCGGTGAGGAAGCTATCAGTGGTTGATGAACCGGCGCCCATCCAGCCGTCGCCGTGTCGGACAGCCCGTTTCAACGCATTGACGTGCCGGGCACCCAGCCAGATGGGCGGATGAGGGCTTTGCAGCGGCTTGGGCTCCATCTTGAGTCCGTCTAACTGCCAGAACTCGCCCTGGAAATGGGCCTCGGACTGCGTCCAGAGCGCCTTCATTACCTCGATGATCTCAGTGAAGCGGCGCACCCTCTTTTCGCCGGAAAAGCCAAACGGCGGAATGTCGTTGAGGTTACCGCCCAGACCCAGGCCAACGGTCAGGCGGCCGCCGCTCATGTGGTCCAAGCTGCCCAGGCTCTTGGCCAACTGTATGGGGTTGCGGAGTGGAGCCACGATGACAGATGTGCCCAGCCGCACCTTCTCGGTGATGGCTGCCAGGTAAGACAACAGGGTGACCGGCTCAAGGATGGGAACTGCGCCGGTAATTGCTTCCTGAGTCCAGAGACTTTCAAACCCCAGGGTTTCGGCCTTCTTCGTCCACCGCTCAATCAACGGCATGTCGATCGGCCCGTCAAAGAACACCTGAGGAATGGATATTCCCCAACTAACTTTCCCAGCCATGATAATTCTCCTGAAAGCTGATTACTGACCGCTGTTAGCTGCTCCGTTTTTTGATTGCTTACGGGAGTTAGCCGGCCGCCTGTTTGGCCGGAATCACATCAAACCCGGTGTAGGGCCGTAGCACCTCAGGGATAACCACCGACCCGTCTGGCTGCTGGTAGTTCTCCAAGATGGCAATCATGACACGGGGCAGGGCCAGGCCGGAGCCGTTCAGCGTGTGGGGAATGCGGGGGCGTCCGCCTTCTTCGATGCGATAGCGGATGTTGGAGCGCCGGGCCTGGAAGTCGGTGCAGTTGGAGCAGGAGCTGACTTCAAGCCACTCCTGGCAACCGGCGGCCCAGACCTCAATGTCATAGGTCTTGGAAGATGCAAAGCCCATATCGCCGGTGCAGAGGGCCAATACCCGGTAGGTGAACCCAAGCTTGCGGCAGACGTCCTCGGCATTGTCCACCAGCTTTTCCAGTTCGTCATTGGAGGTCTCGGGCTCCACAAACTGGTACATCTCAACCTTGTTGAACTGATGCACCCGCTTGATTCCCCGGGTGTCCCGCCCTGCGGAGGCTCTTTCGCGGCGGAAGCATGGAGTCTGGGCCACATACTTCAATGGCAAGGTGTTGGCCGGGATAATCTCGTCCCGGTACAGGCCAGTTATAGGGACCTCAGCGGTGGGTATCAGCCAGAGGTCGTCCTCCACGTCTTGGTAGAGAGTGTCTTCGAATTTAGGCAAGTTGCCAGAGCCTTCCATGATCTCTCGTTTGACCACTGCCGGCAGGGAAATCTCGGTGTAGCCGTGGTCATTGGAGTGGAGATCAAGCATGAAGGCGATCAGAGCTCGTTCTAGCTTGGGGCCGTAGTCCACCAGGTTGTAGAACCGGCTTCCGGCCAGCTTGGTGCCGCGCTCGAAGTCGATGATGCCCAGTTCTTCGCCCAAATCCCAGTGGGGCTTGGGTTCAAAGCCCATTATAGGGGGTTCTCCGTTTTGACGGATGACGATGCTACCGGTTTCGTCTTCGCCCACCGGCACGTCAGACTGGGGCAGGTTGGGGAGAGTGAGCATCAGTTCGCTCATCCGGTCGCCCAGTTCTTTGGTTTTCTCGTTCAAGGCATCGGCTTGGTTGCCAATCTCCCGCATCTCGGCACGGGCCTCGTCAGAGACCTCCTGCCCTTGGGAGCGCGCCTGGCCCAGTTCTTTGCTGACCCGGTTGCGTTCCGCGTTCAGGGTGTCGCGTTCTGTGATGGTAGCGCGAATTGCCGTGTCCAGTTCTAGGACCTTCGTGATGGAGTCGTCCTCTCCCCTGGTTTTGAGGGCGGCGCGCACTTCATCCGGGTGTTCTCGTATGTGTTCAATTGAAAGCATGGTTATTCCGTAGTTTCGTCCCCGGTGTTGATTTCTGTTTCTTCTTTGGAGTCTTCTTCGGGCTCTTCTTCTGTTGAATCGGCGCGCAGCGTTCGCATCTGGGGGAAGAGCAGCACATCGCGGATGGACGCCTGTCCCGACAGCAGCATCACCAGCCGGTCGATGCCGATACCCAGGCCGCCGGTTGGGGGCATGCCGTATTCCATGGCTGTGAGGAAATCGTCGTCCTGCCGGTCAACGTCTTCGTTCTCAAATAGTTGTTGTATTCGGGCTTGGTCTTCAAACCGTGCCCGTTGCACCGCCGGGTCGTTCAGCTCGCTGTAGGAGTTGGCGATTTCCATGCCAAAGGCAAAGGCCTCAAATCTTTCCACGTATCCAGGAGTGTCCGGCTTGGCTTTGGCCAGTGGGGACATCTCTTCCGGGTAGTCCAGCACAAAGGTCGGCTGGATCAGGGTTGGTTCCACAAACGTGGACAGCAACTTGTCTATCAACCGTCCCCGGCTTTCCAGCACTGCGGTGTCGATGCCGATCTCTGACGCTTTCTTGCGTAGGGCTTCGTCATCGGTGGATTCGAGGTTGATGCCGCTGCGTTTTTCAAGTTCCTCACGCAGGCTAACCCGCGCCCACGGCGGCTCAAAGTCGATGACTGCATCGCCAATGGTCACCTTGGTCGTGCCGTTGACCGCCATACAGATGCTGGAGACCATCTGCTCGACCATGTCCATCACATCGTTGTAGTCGGCGTAAGCCTCGTAGCTCTCCAGCAGGGTGAATTCTGGGTTGTGGTCCTGGTCGATACCTTCGTTCCGGAAGACCCGGCCAATCTCATAGACCTTGTCGAAGCCGCCGATTATCAAGCGCTTCAAGTAAAGCTCAGTGGCGATGCGCAGGTAGAGCTGCTGGTCCAGGGCGTTGTGGTGGGTGATGAACGGCTGGGCGTGGGCGCCGCCGGCCACGGGGACCAGTATTGGAGTGTCCACCTCCAGGAATCCCTGGTCGTCCAGGAACCTGCGGATGCCGCTGATTACCTTACTGCGCAGGACAAACACGGGCATGATCTCGTCCTGGTTGGCGATCAGGTCCAGGTAGCGCTGCCGGTAACGAGTCTCAACGTCTCTGAGGCCGTGCCATTTCTCAGGCAGGGGGCGCATGCCCTTGGCCGTCACGGTCAGCTCTAAAGCGTCGATGGTCACCTGGCCGGTGCGGGTGCGCATCAGATTGCCGCGCACGCCCAAATGGTCGCCTAGATCCAAGTCCTTAATCAGGTCAAAGCCATCATTCAAATTGTTCTGGCGCATGAGGACTTGGATGACACCGGAAGCGTCTCTCAGATCTACGAACGCCGCCTTGCCCATGGTGCGCATGGAAGAGATACGACCGGCCAGGCTGACATTCTGAAGCTTATCGTCGGCTGGCTCGGCGTTCTCCAGTTCTTCAAACAGTGTCGTGGCGGTGGCGGTGTCGTAGGAGCGGTGGAAACGGGCGGGATATGGGTCTATGCCGTTGCCCCGAATACGTTCGAGCTTGGTGGCCCGATTGGCCATTAGGATGTCTTCTGGGTCTGGCATCAAGTCCTGTTAGTCCCGGCCGGTTTGCGGGCGGGTTAGTTGGGATGGGCGGGCGATTTAAGTCGATTAAATCAACTGATTTAACCGGTAGGTTTAATCGGGTAGAAAAGTTAGAGAAAGCAGCGAAATACGTCGTTTTCTCTGACTAGCGATTGTAATGCCGTGCCCATTTGTTGTAAAGGAATTGCCTGGCTTCGCACGCCCGTTTCGGCCACCGACAAGGGCGATATAGACGCCGCTGTATTTGACTCTATTTATATAGTCTATTAAAATTTTTGATGTGACAGCCACAAACCATACACTAATAAAGAATCCCAACGCCGGGTTTACTTGAGTTCACGACTGCGGGGCCTGGACTGGCCGGCGGTCCCACTGGGTTTCTATCTAGCTTCGGGAAGTCTCTTTAGGCACTTCTAGTAAATTTCCTGGGGGCTATTTCACCCACGCACCCTCTGCCTTCCAAGCCCTAGGTATGACGTTGGACTACCAGTTTTTAATGGTCATTCAATCGGGTATATGAATCTGCGTGTTTAGTTGGGCGCAGTTCTTTGGGTTTTAACCCTGGTTTTTAGGAGTTCAGAAGGTTTGAAAGGTTTGATACGGGTCCCCTTAATTGGTCTGGCACTTATCGTTTTTTTGACGTTGATCGCTGCTTGTGACGGTGATAGTTCACCCGTGCTCAGGGTGGGCGGCATCCCCGACCAAGACGCCTCCAGACTTGCCAGACGGTATGACGGGTTTGCCGACTATCTGTCCCGGAAATTGGGCGTGGAAGTGGAGTATGTCCCCAGCGCGGATTACGCCGCGGTGGTGACTGCGTTCACTCAGGGCAACCTTGATCTGGCATTTTTTGGCGGACTCACCGGCGTGCAAGCCAGGATTCTTGACGCTGGCGCCGAAGCAGTAGCCCAACGCGAAAAT
>CAVODA010000082.1:0-6461 GCA_963694265.1 Dehalococcoidia bacterium | reverse complement strand
CCCTGGAAGATCTTTTCACGCTCATCCAGTCCCTGTGACCTATTTCTGGCTCTGATGAACGACTGGTCAATCTCCACCCGTTCTTTGCCCCACTTGGACAATGTTGCCTCGCCGGTTAATTGGGTGACGAACTCACCCTCCGAGTTGAATACCTGTAGGCGGTCATTCTTGTAATCGGCTACGTAGATCGCCCCGTCTTTATCAACGGCAATTCCCGTAGGGCGGTTAAACTCGCCGGGTCCCTGTCCTGAGGAGCCAAACTTCATCAAGAAAGTGCCATCAGGGGAGAATTTCTGGATTCGGTCATTGCGCCAGTCAGCCACATAAACGTCGCCGTTTTTGTCAATGTCGATGCCCCAGGGAAAGTTCAGCTCACCGTCGCCGGCGCCCTGAGTACCCCACTTGAACTTGAATTGTCCGTCTTTGCTGAAGACCTGTATCCGGTGGTGGTTGCTATCCACCATGTAGAGGTTATCTTCGGCGTCAAAGGCCATTCCGGAGGGGCGGTTGATCTCACCGTCGGCATCACCGGGCTCACCCCATTTTCCAATCCAGTCACCGTCCTTGGTGAACACGGAAATCCGGTTGAGCCACTCGTCGGCCACGTAGGCATTGCCCTGGGAATCTAAAGCAACCGATGTGGGCCAGAACAGAGCGCCGTCCGGTGCCGACCTATCGGCATCTTCCGGGTGGACTTTGAATCCAAACTGGCCAATGTATTCTTCATCAACACTGCAGATGGTCACCCGTTTACAGGGATAAAACACCGGTGTTTCTGTGCCCCGGCTGACCACATACATGCGATCTCCCTCGCCCCGTGCGATTGCAACAGGGTTGAAGAAACCGTCGCCGCCGCGGGTCTCTTGTCGGCCAATGGTGTGGCTATATCGAAAGGTTATGGGCGCTACCTGAGTAACCATAATTTCCTCACAGTGATATTCCGCTACTCGTCAGATGAGTAGCGATAGGACTTAGACCCAGGCGTAGACTGCGCGGCCCGGGGTTTTGCTAGATAGAACCTTACTTGATAAAGTCGAACTGTTCGTGCGATCCTCTGAGAATGGGCTTGGCGTCCAAGCCCATCCACTTCTCAAGCAGAGTGGCGTAGGTGTCTCGGAAGTCGTTGTTCCAGCGCAGATCGCCCTGATCCAACTTGTCTAGCTCAAGGGAAGGATAGTCACCGTAGAGGCCACCCTCAACGGCGTCACCTAACACAAAGGCCACGCTGCCAGAGCCGTGGTCTGTGCCGGAGCCGTTCTCCTGCACCCGACGGCCAAACTCAGTGAACATCAAGATGACCACTTCCTGGCTGGCGTCGTGTTCTTTCAAGTCCTGGTAGAAGTTTTCCACCGCGTTGGAGACCTGGCCCCAGAGTTGAGGGAAAGCAGTTGTTTGGTTGGCGTGGGTGTCAAAAGCGCCGGGGTTCAGTCCGGTATAGAGCACCCGTGAGCCAAGACCTGCCAAGTGCACCTGGGCCACGTTCTTCAACCACTGGGAGAATTGGTCGCCGCCGTACTCCACGGTTGATGTGTAACCTGTGGGCGCTGTGGCGAGGATGTCTGCCCCTTTCAATGCGTCCAACCCCGTCTGTGACAAATAGTCGTTTGTTGCGCCGGAGCCGATCATTGGTGAGTACATTCGGGCAAATATGTCCAATGCCTCAGTCCGCTGACTCTGGTCCTCTATTCCGGTTAACACGCCCAATTGATCAAGGCCGCCCACGGAAGCAACGGAGACGCCGGAGGTGGCCAGCGCCCTGGGGAGGCCGCGACCAAAGTTGACGCCGGTCAATACGTTTTCTTTGTGGGGGTCCATATCGCCAATGGCGCGACCCAACCAGCCGTCCATGCCCATCTTCTCCGGCGCGGCGGTGTGCCAGATGTCCATGGATCGGAAATGTGAGCGTATGGGATTGGGGTAGCCAATCCCCTGAATCACTGCCACCTTACCCTGGTCGTAGAGATTCTTGATCGGCGCCATCGAAGGGTGGAACCCAACTTTGTTGTCGATTGTCAAGACATCTTCCGGCTCAACCTTGAGCACCGTTCGGAAGTCCTTATAGAGGGGGTCGTTATAGGGAATGATGGTATTCAAGGCATCGTATGCGCCCGATAGTTGAAGTACCACCAATACTGGGTCTTTCTTACTGGAGGTCATTACCTACTCCTGCTTAAAAGGGACGTTGTTTTTGGGTCTTTTGGGTCTTTTGGGTCTTTGGCTAAGTTGTTACCTACGCCTAAGCGTAGAGATATTCTTTGGTTGCGACAATCAAGCGCAAGGTCTCACCGACCTTGGCACCAAACTCATCCGAGTCTGTATGAACCTCACCGCCCTTGCTGTTTTGGTCCACTAACATCCGGCGGGTCTCTTCGGACATCTCGTAGTCACCCAACAGTTTAAGGCAGCCATCCACCAACCCTTCTGGGGAAAGTGTGGAACCTTGGGCAGCAAGCTTTTCAATTATAGACTGTATGCCCGGGAAGCTGGTATTACATACCGAATCTGCGGTGAAGTTTATGCGATGAACCAGCGTACCGCCATCAATCCATTCTTTGCCAGTGTGCCAGCCTTCAACTGAAGGTGGGTTCAGAATCTCCTGGCCCATGTATTTCATCTCGTCAAAGATGAATTCTAGGCCGGGTTTGGGCTCGGTCCAGTCGCCAACCAAGCGCAGAGTGCCAATGATTGTCTCAATTGGGCTCTTTACCTTGGCGAAACGGGCGTTTTTGAAGGCGTCTGAATTGAACAACACCCGCAACATGCTCTTAATGTTGTAATCAGACCGGAAATACTCTTCTTCAAGCATTTTGATGGTCTCAGGGTCACGGGGCGGAGTGTCCATCCATGATGGCACTTCAACGTCATCGGCGACGAAGAAGTTGTAAAGATGGCGTGATATGAACCGAGCGGTGGCCGGCTGCTTCACGATGATGTCTATGACATCTTCGCCGTTGAAATTACCAGTCTCGCCAAGGAATGTCTTTTCTTCGTCGTCATGGTCGTCCGGGTTGTAGACGAACTGGGCGGCATAGCGACCGTAGGGCTGCTGGGGGATCGAGTTCGCTATGGTCCAACCGGTGAAAGCCCTGGCGCATTCTTTGACATCGTCTTCGGTGTAGTTGAACTCTCCGTCCATGCCCACACCCAGGGAGAACAACTCCAGCAGTTCGCGGCCGTAGTTCTCGTTGATGGCGCCCTTGTGGCTGAGGCAGTTGTCCAAGTAATAGATCATTGCCGGGTCCTTGGATATGCCCAACAAAAGGTCTTTGAAACTACCCAGTCCGTGATGCCGGAACAACTCTAGTTCCTCATATTCCGTGGGGTAGCTCTGTAATTTGCTATCTGAAATGCACAAAATCCCGTGCCAGAAGAGAACTATTTTCTCCTCCAGTTGCCGGGCGGAATTGATCATCCTAAAGGCGATGTATTCGGGAACCCCTCTTATAAAGTGGTTCCATTCAATGAAGTAACGCTCAGCTAAATCCAAGTCCATCCCATCTGGATGGTCCTGGGGGTTGAGCAATTCCTCTAAAGTCTCTTCATATCCTTTCGCCGCACGGGCTTCAAGCTCATGGTACTGAGCGCCGAATCCGGCGCGTCGCATAAGATGACCCATCAAGGCGATATCGTTTTCTGCCATCCGTCCATCTCCGCGCAGTCTGCGCACCAATAGTTAATGCCTATAGTAGCATTTCGAAAATTACTGGTTCAAGCATCCAGGCAAAATTCTAAACCAGACAGGGGGTTAGATTCCAATCTACGTGGTTCAGTCATTGTAACCGCCGCCGGAAGACATTAGTGCCATACGGCAGGTTGGTCTTGCTTCAAGTCTTGGCTATAATACCCGCGCCAGGCGTAGAATGGGCCCGGTCGAACAAATTAAATTTGCGCCTATACGCTCCCAGTTTTAATCCAGAGGAATAGATAAATGGCGGAAGACATGCTCAGCGCTGCAAAATCCATGCTACCTATGATTAGAGAGAATCTGAATCAAATTGATTCAGAATGCCAATTGCCCGCGGATTTGGCGGAAGCAATGGCCGAAAAGGGACTATTTGGGCTGTACGTACCCAAAGTCTTGGGCGGGCCGGAGTTGGACCCAATCACAGCATTCCCTGTTGTGGAGACAATTTCCACGGTGGACGGGTCGGTAGGCTGGTGTTGTTTCAACGGTACCGCGCTGACCTCCGCTATTTCCAGGTTAACTATAGAAGCAGCCAAAGAATTGTTCGGTGACCCGCCCGTTATCAGCGGGTCCGGTTCAGCCCGGTCTGGAGGTACGGCCACGGTGACCGATGGCGGTTACATCGTTTCCGGTCGCTGGAACTACCTAAGTGGCGTCGATCACGCCAAATGCTTGTTCCTGAACTGTGACTTGGTGGACGAGAAAGGCCCGGTCTTGGAGGCCGACGGCAGGCCGGTGAGTCGCGTGGTTGTGGTTCCGGTTAAAGACGGCACGGTGCACCTAGTCTGGAACACCATGGGCATGCGGGGCACCGCCAGTAACGATGCCTCGTTCTCTGACCTGTTTGTTCCAATCAGCCATACCTATGAACGCGCAGCCCCGGCCGTCCACGACAGCCCACTGTACAACCCTCAAACAGCCCTCTTAATGAGTTGGACACTGGCCGCGGCCAACTCCCTGGGAATGGCCAGAGGGGCCATTAATGCGTTCATGGAACTGGCCGGCGCTGGCACCACTCAGTCCACTAGGTCCTTGCGTGACCGACAAACGGTCCAGACGACCGTTGGCGAATGCGAGGCAATTATCGGCGCCGGTCGGAGCTACGTTTTGGACGCTGTTGGAGCCCTGTGGAAGTCTCAGGTGGCCAAGAGTCCTGACCTGATGGACAAGGCAGTACACGCCCAACTTGCGATTGCCCACGCGATACGTCAATCCGTGGTTGTTGTGGACAAATTGTTCTATCAAGCCGGGACGGGCGCGATACATCAGGCCAACGATCTAGAGCGGTTCTTTAGAGACCTGCACGTGGGCGGCCAGCATATTTCCGGGACACACATAAATTACGAGCTTGGCGGGCAGGCATTGCTGGGAGCCAAACTAGATACCTCCCTGCCCTTTTAGCGCGGTATTTCAGCCATATATAGTGTTAAACACCCGTTTGGTTTCACCGAGTTCGGCTTTTCGAGCTTGGCTTATAAGGAAAGATAATGCTGTTTTTAGTAATAAGTAACCCTGCGCCAACCCGCCCATCTGAAGCCCGTGAGGCTCGCAAGAGTTTCTGGCCTTGGGTGGAAGACAAATTAGCCAAGGGAATCGCCCGGTCGTTCTACCCACGCACCGGACGCGGAGCAGTGGCGGTCTTTGACGTGGAGTCCCACGAGATGTTGCATGGCCTGTTGAACGAATGGGCGGATGCTGTTCCCGCGGAGTTCACCCTCTATCCTTTGATGGAACCGGAATCCATAGTGGCTTTCCTAAACGAGGAGCCCACGAGCTAAAGATCTTTCAACAAACGCTATTTGCGATTGACCAAGGCAGGCGTGTGTGCTGTAATTCCACCTGTTCTTGCCACTGATGTGGCCTGAACGGATTCGGTTCTAAAGCGTATTCGGCTGAAAATGGGAGACCCAGATGAGACTACTAAGTTATGACACAGATAAAGGACCCCGCTGTGGTGTCCTTCGAGGTGAAGAGATTGTTGACGTCAGCGCCCTGGTAGACACCAGCGGCCATCCCCTGCGGGACGTAAGAGCGCTGCTGGAGACTGGGGATAACGCTATTGAACGAGTTCGGGAAGCCCTGGCTAAGGACACATCTGCCCCCAGAGTGGCATTGTCCAGCGTTCAGCTACGTTCTCCCGTGATCCAACCGCCCACCGTGCGAGACTTTATCGTTTATGAGGAACATGCCAGCAACCAGGGAATTCGCGAGCCCAACGAAGCCTGGTATCGCATGCCGGTCTTCTACTTCTCCAACCCGCTGTGTGTTTACGGGACCGATGCTGTGATTCCCCACCCTTCCGCATCATCCCAGTTCGACTATGAGCTTGAGATTGGCATTGTGATTGGCAAAGAGGGCAGCAACGTTGCCGCAGCCGACGCAATGGACTACATCGCTGGATTCACGCTGTTCAACGACTGGAGCGCCCGTGACTTGCAGGTTGATGAGATGGCCTTTGGTCTAGGCCCGGCCAAGGGGAAGGACACCGCGTCGTCCATTGGCCCCTGGTTGGTAACCAAAGACGAGATGGCCCCTTATCTGAAAGACGGCCACCTGCACCTGAAATGCGAGGTCCGAGTCAACGGAGACCTCTGGATGAAGGACGGCGCTGCCGAGAATGGCTATTTCACCTTCGCCGACATGGTTGAACGTGCATCCAAGGACAGCCGTATAGTTCCCGGTGATGTCATTGGCAGCGGAACCGTTGGCGGTGGATCAATCCGTGAGTCCATCCGAAAAGGCTTTGAGAAAGCCCGGTTCCTGGAACCCGGTGACG
>CAVODA010000081.1:0-6468 GCA_963694265.1 Dehalococcoidia bacterium | reverse complement strand
CAGGCAGAGAAAGAGGCCGCAAATAACCTGGATGCCGCCCAGCGGGCCCAGGCAGAGATGGTCAACTTTCGACGCAGAACAGACGAGGACCGCATCTCCAACAGCAAGTATGCCAACAGCCGGCTGATCTCAAACGTCCTCCCGGTCTTGGAAGAATTGGAACTGGCCGTAAATCACGCGGAAAGCAACTCCGGTGGCGTCAGTGATTCTCTGCTGGAAGGTATAAAGCTGATCCAACGCAAACTTACCGGCGTGCTAGAATCCGAGGGCGTTGCGTCCATCGAGGCTGTGGGCCTCATGTTCAATCCATTGGAGCACGAAGCCTTGGGCACCGAAGAAACATCAGAGGTTGAACCTGGGTATATTACCCAGATCCTCCGGCCTGGTTTTAGGCTGCACGACCGGGTCATCAGCCCGGCCCAAGTCATGGTTGCTAGGGCACCGCAACTAGAGCAAAAAGACTGACCGGCCATCGGCCAACAACTAGGCGGCGGTCAATCAACAACGAACTAAGAATCATTTAACAAACTGAGATAGTCACCAGAGGGTGAGAAATTAGGAGAAAGAAATGGCTAAAGTCCTGGGAATCGACCTCGGAACAACGAACTCGGTCGCGGCAATCATTGAAGCCGGGGAACCCGTGGTCGTGGAGAACGCAGAAGGCGGCCGCATAACCCCGTCCGTCGTTGCACTGAATACCAAAACCGGCGAACGTTATGTTGGCCAGGTTGCCAAACGGCAGGCCGTAACCAACCCGGAGAACACTCTGTTCTCGGTAAAACGGCTCATGGGCCGAAGTTTCGACGACCCAGAAATTCAGAACGCTATGTCCAAACTGCCTTACAAGATTGTGAAGGGCCCCACCGGGGATGCCATGGTCCAATTGGGCGATGATTCTCACGCCCCGCCCCAGATCTCTTCATTTATTTTGCAGAAGATTAAGCAGGACGCTGAAGCCAAATTGGGCGAGAAGATCACCCAAGCAGTCATCACCGTGCCGGCCTACTTCAACGACGCCCAACGTCAGGCAACCAAAGACGCCGGGACCATCGCCGGGCTTGAAGTTCTCCGGATCATAAACGAGCCGACAGCTTCTTCACTGGCTTACGGCTTGGACAAGACCCAGACCGACGCCACAATTGCAGTCTTCGACCTGGGCGGCGGTACCTTTGACATCACCATTCTCCAAATGGGTGATGGCGTCTTTGAAGTTAAGTCCACCAACGGCGATACATTCTTGGGCGGCGACGACTTTGATCAGACCATCCTTGAGTGGATGATTGACGAATGCAAGCAGGAAACAGGCATTGACCTGGCCTCCGACCGCATGGCCCTCCAGCGCCTCCGCGACGCCGCAGAACGCGCCAAGGTGGAGCTATCCAGCGTACTGGAGACCGAAATCAACCTGCCGTTCATCACGGCTGACGCCAGCGGCCCCCAGCACATGGTCAAGACACTGAGCCGGGCCAAGTTGGACCAGCTAGTCTCCGGCTTGGTGGACCGCACTGAAGGTCCCTGTCGGCAGGCTCTGACCGACTCCGGCCTATCTGCCGACACCATTGATGAAGTCATCATGGTTGGTGGTATGAGCCGCATGCCGGCCGTGCAAGAAAAAGTAAAACAGGTCTTTGGCAAAGAACCCAACCGCAACGTCAACCCAGACGAAGCCGTGGCCATGGGCGCCGCCATCCAGGCGGGCGTACTGGCCGGTGAAGTGGACGACATTGTACTGTTGGACGTAACGCCACTAACACTGGGACTGGAGACGTTGGGTAGCGTAATGACCACCCTGATCTCAAGAAACACAACCATTCCCACCAAGAAGAATGAAACGTTTACCACCGCTGCAGAGAGTCAGACCACCGTGGACATCCACGTACTGCAGGGAGAACGGTCCATGGCCGCCGACAACAAATCTATTGGCCGGTTCATTCTGGACGGCCTACTGCCCGCTCCCAGGGGAGTCCCTCAGATAGAAGTGACATTCGACATCGATGCCAACGGTATCCTGAGCGTCGCTGCCCAGGACAAGGGTACCGGCAAAGAGCAGAAGATCGTCATCCAATCTGGCTCCGGTCTGGAGAAAGAAGACATCGAGCGCATGGTCAACGAGGCTACCCAGAACGAAGAAGCCGACCAGGTGCGCCGCGCAGAGGTTGAAACCCGCAACCAGGCCGACTCCCTGGTCTTCAGCAGCGAGAAACTGTTGGCCGATAACGCCGACAAGGTGCCCGAGGAACTCAAAACTGAGGTCCAAGAAAAGATCGATACGGTGAAGGTGGCCATTGCAGCCAACAACACCGTGGACATGCAAACGGCTACTACTGACCTCAACGGTGCCCTGCAACGCATGGGTGAAGTGGTATATAGCCAAGCTGCCAGTCCTGAAGAAGGCGCCCAGGGTCCGGATGACGGTTCGGCAACGGGCGGTCAAGAAGGCGGACCCGAAGGCGGGGCCGACGACTCTTCAGACGACGAGGGCACCGTAGAAGGGGAATTCAGGGAGGTCTAAGAAAAAGTCTAAACCAGGGTTTTACCTGGAGTCCGGCAAAGCGGTTTGACCGTAGTATCTATGCTGGAAGAAAATCCAGGTAAGAAACAGGTTAGAAACCGGCCTGAATTCTCTCGTACACGAAAAAATAACTTAGGTATTATGTTCATTAAGGAACCCGGTCTGCTATAATCATTGCAGCAAATCGGTACTCCTTAACGAACAAATTGACTCCCCAATCTGGCTCGGCCTTTGACTACTCGAAGGTATTGGTCGATGGAGGTAGCATGAGCGGACAACAAGATCAAGCGGACCCGGAAGTTCTAGGCGACGGCAACACAGAAGAGGTAATGTCGAACTTGAGTTCAGACATCGAAACGCCAGTGGTGGACAACGATTGGCGCGTGTCTGGCATCGACTTAGACCTTACGCCGCTGCAGTATCATTATTTGAGCCTGCTACAGCGCCTGGTAACCCTTAAGAATACCTATCAAACAGATGCCGACTACGAGGTCTGGATGATGGGAGCACTGAATCAGGCGGTTTATTCAACGCTGCGTGACTGTATAGAAGCCAACGTTGGAGAAGAAGCCAAAGAACTGTTAAACGGAGAGCAGCACGTAAACTAGACTGCTTTAGATAGAAACGAAAAACGGGGGCCTGAGCCCCCGTTTTTTTGTGCTTCTTCATTGCGCGTTATGTTAATCCATGCAGCGGAAATATCTGCTGTCGTATCGCGCCCACCGTATCCTCCAGGTGCCTTCTGATTTCGATCTTTACGTCGCTCGGCACCTCCGGGCTGGCCTCATCACGCAACCTCCCCGCCCCGTGTTCTTGTGCAAACGCCGGTGGCAGTTGGTTTGGCCATTCAACCTCAAGCATCACACCGTAAGCCAAGGTCCACGCCCGGGCCACCGCATTCACGTCATACCCGCCACCGCCCAATGCCAACCAGGGCAACCCCAGCGCAGATAACTGCCGCACCGCTTCTATATAGCCCTCTGTGGTCACCTGTAGATGGGTTAACGGATCACTGTGATAGCTATCTATCCCCAATTGCGTCACCAAAACATCAGGGGCAAAGGCCTCAATTAACGGGGGCACCACTTGGCTGAAGGCTTCAATATAGTCGTTATCGCCTGTATAGGGGTATAAAGGCAGGTTGACCGAGTAGCCACGTCCAGACCCCTCACCCAATTCAGCCACTGCCCCAGTACCAGGGAACAGGTATTGGCCAGATTCATGGACTGAGATGGTCAGCACTCGGTCATCGGCATAGAAAGCCTCTTGAACGCCGTCACCGTGGTGGGCGTCGATATCCACGTAGGCCACCCGCTTCCCCTGGTTCAAGAAATAATGGATCGCCAGTGCTGGGTCGTTAAAAACGCAAAACCCGGAAGCGTGCCCTGCTGCAGCGTGGTGCAGACCCCCAGATATGTTGAACGCTGAGTCCACCGTACCGCTGGCCACCATCTCAGCTGCCAGCAGCGACCCGCCAGTGCTCAGGGCCGCCGCTTCAAACATATGGGGGTACACCGGATTGTCGCCCGCGCCGCTGAAGCCAAATCGGGCGCCATCAATTTCAGGTGAACCGGATCCAAGGGCTTTCACTGCCGCAATATACTCAGAAGTATGCAACCATCCCAGCTCTTCTTCTGTAGCGGAGCGGGAGTCCAGCAATACTGCGCCGGAATGATCGAACGCGCCGTATTCCTGAAGTAACTGGTATGTATACCGCAGCCGCACCGGACGCATGGGATGGTCGGAGCGCAGCTCGTGGAGGGAGAGTGCATCTTCGTAGATAAAGGCGGCACGGCGCATAGTATTACCCTCCTGTCCAGTGTCTTGTATCAACGGAACGAGATTGACGCGTGACTGGTCCATTGGAGTCTATTCAAGGCACTGACGCCGGTCAAGGCTCCGGCTAGGTTTAAGATGACCAGGGCCAAAATATATTGAAATCCGTCTTCGATCTCGCAAGGGAAAATACTGCAATTTGGGTATTATTAGTGAGGGCAATAATTCGCCTCACCTGGTTTTGCGTCTCCCGTCAAAAGCCTCGATAAAGGCTCTGACGGACCGCAATTGATGATTTAGGAGAATGCGACATGGTCAACGGAAACGACATAGACGAAGGTTTCCAAGAACGTCTTAAGCAAGCTGAATCTGCAGAAAAAGAGATGCATCGGCTGCAGCCTTTGGCCGCAGAAGCTCCCCAATTGCGCTTGCAACAAGCCAAAGCCCAAAAAGAAGAAGAACGAACTCGAACCAAAGAAGACGCTCTTTCCAAGGCCAGGTTCTCCGCCCAGGCGGCGGCCGATAAGCAGAACCTGGTGCCAGACCTGCTGAGTCAGACAGCCAGCACCGTTATTGCGCTTTACACCTTGCTCAAGGACATAGACAGTTCCCGCCGACAGGCTATGGATGCGCTATCCGTAGCTGACCGCGTCGACTATGACATTGAGTTGGAAGAGGGCGAAGAACACGAACGCTCACTAGACCGAGATACCAGAGGTCTCGCCTACGCCTTGGCAGCCCGCCACGGTAATAGACGCGTCAGGCAGATGTTGGAAGAACTTGACCCAGAATTCTCCATGCTGCGTGGTTGCAACCTCGACGAGCCGCTCTACCGGGATGTGGCAAATTTTGTGGTACGCCATGCTATACCCGAAGAAGCTAATCCTCAGGCATTGCTGATCAACGGCCCGGATTCTGCACCCATAGCGACCGAACCTGAGCCCACAGAAGCTTCAGATTCAGAACTTTAGCCCAGCTCGGCTTTCCATTTTGCCCTGGCCTCATACCCTGACCGGGAGAACCTGAACGGGAGATATCAGTATGGCTTCATTTGACCAGTATTCCAACAAGTACCAGAGCATCAAGATGGAACGCCGCAACGGCATTCTGCAGATGACCTTTCACACAAACAACGGCCCCCTCCACTGGGGCGGCGCCCCACATACAGAGTTCTCCCAGGTTTTCGTAGACGTGGGCAGCGACCCGGAAAACCGGATTATCATCATGACCGGCACCGGAGACATCTTCACAGGCCCGCCCGGTACTGCCGCCGGCACTCCCAAGCGCTCGCCCAGAGAGTGGGACCAGACCTATTGGGAAGGCAAGCGCATCCTCACCAGCCTGCTGGACATTGAAGTTCCTATGATTAGCGCCATCAACGGTCCGGCGTTGCGACACTCAGAAATTCCGCTGTTGTGCGACATCGTCTTGGCCTCGGACAACGCTGCATTCCAGGACTCGGGCCACTTCATGAGCGGTCTGGTTCCCGGCGACGGAATGCACATTGTCTATCCGCTTTTACTGGGGCTCAACCGGGGCCGTTATTTCCTCCTGACCGGCCAGCGGATCGAAGCCGAAGAAGCCAAGACCCTGGGGCTGGTAAACGAAGTATTGCCCCAGGCCGACTTGCTGCCTCGTGCGTGGGAGTTGGCCGAACAGATGGCCCAGCAATCTGACATTGTGCTCCGCTACAGTCGGGTGGCCTTGACTCTGGTGGTGAAGCGTCAGATTCACGACCTCCTTGGTTACGGGCTAGCACTGGAAGGCCTTGGCTCAGCCGATACTATGTTAAACCAGGGTTAAACCGGCAGCTATAACGCCTAGTTATACGGAGTGCTTCGCTGCCAGAAAGACGCTACAGGGGTTGTATATCTGAAGCTAATCTGGCAAGATGGGCCTATGCGAATAGGTGCTTTTGAACTTAACGAACCGCTCCCAGAACTGAGAGACCCTCACGTCTTTGCCATGGTGCGTCCCTGGGTGGACGTTGGTAGTGTGGGCACGCTCACGCTCAACCGACTGGAACGATTCATGGGCTCCAAAGAACTTGGCCGCTTGGAGCGACCGGGAACCTTCTTTGACTTCACCCGCTACCGGCCCAACATGCGTTTGGTCGAAGGCAAACGCGAGGTCAAGATTCCCAACAGCGTAATCCGCTATGCCATCACCGATGATGGCCC
>CAVODA010000080.1:0-6483 GCA_963694265.1 Dehalococcoidia bacterium | reverse complement strand
TTACGGGTTCTCTTGCATGGTGGACATCCTGGCCGGAGTGCTGACCGGATTTGGCTACGGAGTTGTGCCAGGCAGGCCCAACTTTGGACATATGGTCGCCGCTTACAGCATTGATGCCTTCACCGACGTTGAGCCGTTCAAGGTCGAGATGGACGAATGGCTGACAATGATGAAGACCACCAAGCCGGCGCCGGGGCACGACCGGGTGCTGGTAGCCGGTCAGCCTGAGGCCGAGGTTGAAGCCGTACGCCGAGATGAAGGCATCCCACTCCACCCGGATGTCGCCGACTGGATTAGGGACACCTGTGGCGAGATGTCGGTTCCCTGTTTGTTCTAGGCGCGTGATGTACGATTCCGTGCAGACACCGAACTATAACGACGATGGCTTCTACTTTCACGAGACGTTTGTCGTATGGGAGATTGCGTTCAACGAAGCGCTTTCTATGCAACAGAACCTAGGTGTTGTGCACTTGGCCGGGGCCTGTTTATATCGGTTGCGGGAATTCAATCTTGTGCTGGCCAAAGATATCGGGGTAACCGTCTACCACATTCGGGATTGGGCCAAGGAGCACCTGCCTACCACCAACCCGGACAATCGTCGTTATGAGGGCCATATCGATTTCGACTATAAGGTCGAGAGAAGGGCCGACAAGATTTTTGTCTTCAAGGTTGATAAACCCGCCAGTGAGACGTATACAAGAACCCCGGAACACGTCCATCCTCCAAGCGGAGGGTTGGTTGTCCATCGGGAAAGAATCGACCCGGAGGCGAGTGGATTGTGGGCATCTACAATGAGCGCCTCATTTCAATTCGCCCAAGAGATTTACGGCGACTCCGGAGATGGGGATTCTCCGGCAACCACGCTTCGTAGATTCTTGAGGTCTCTGTTGGCCACGGATGAGGTTAAGACTTGTCTGCAGGACAGCGGGTTTTCAGTAGAGGGTTTGAGGGACAAGTTGGGCGAACCTGACTAATTCAAGGTCCGCCCACATCTCCGACGAAGTCGAGAGTCACGACTTCATCGGAGCCAACCTTCTCCCAGAGAGAGAAGGGACAATTTGATTGTTGCTAGTCTTGTAGCGCCGGGATGACTTCTTCGCCCATCAGTTTGATTGACCGCATTGTGTCTTCATGGGAGAGTGGGCCACCCTGAGTTTCAAGGAGCAGCGAGCCTATGCCAAGTTCCTCTTTGATGTGGCGTAGCTTCTTGATGACTGTTTCGGGACTGCCTACCACTAGGTGGTTATGCTCCTGGAGCTCCTCATATGACATCTGATTCATGGGCTTTTGGCGGCGTGCTGCGTTGGCGGCCACACCAGCCTGGGAGAAGTATCCCGGAGGTGCCCAGTATTCTTTGGGACCCTTCAATGGATGACCCATGCGCCACATAAATGCCTTTCCGGATTCCTGGGCCTTCTCATCAGTCTCGTTCACGTGCGCGCAGATCATGAACGCGAACTTGTCAGGTCCCGCTTCCCAGCCAGCTTTGGCGGCTTGATCCCGGTACGAGCCGAACAACTCTTTGGCCCTGGTAAGCTCAGTCAGAAATGCGGCGTATGTATAGCGGTGTTTGACCGCCCACTCGACCGTCTCTGGGCTACCGGTTCCAGGAACCCAAGCTGGCGGATGGGGCTTCTGCACCGGGACCATCCACGGGTTCACGGCCCGGTACTGGTAGTGCTTGCCCTCCCAGCGGAAGGGGCCGGGGGTGGTCCAGGTCTTGATAATCAGGTCATGGCACTCTTCGAACCGCTCCCGGTTGTGGATTGGGTTCGAATTGCTGGCCCAGCTCTCCACGCCGATGCCCCGGACGAAACCGGAGACGATACGGCCGCCGGAAATCACGTCCAACATGGCAATCTCTTCAGCGAGCCTGGGCGGGTTGTCTGACGTTGGCAGCATGTTGCCCAGCATTAGAATCTTGGCTTTGGATGTCATGCGGGCCAGGATGCCGCCGGTGATATTCACCTCAACGTCCATGCAAGATGGAGTGTTGTGGTGCTCGTTGATCATCAACCCCTGGAACCCGGCTTCTTCAGCGTATTGGAACTCGTCCAAATACCGCTTGAAAAGGTCGGTGGCCTTGTTGGGGTCGAAGTAGCTATTGGGAAATGTTAGTCGCAGAGACGGCCACTGCTCCGCCAATTCGTCATCGATGTAATGGTAGGGCATCTCTGTGAAGTAATAAACGTCAAGGCTCATATTTTCTCCTTTGGAGAAAGCTGTCAGTCCCGATGGAATCGGGACGAACAGCTGTTAGCTTTTTACGCCAGGAAATCCAGGGCGGTCTTGATGAACTCGTCGGGCTTTTCTACCTGGGGCGAGTGGCCGCAGTTGTCGAAGACCACCAGGTCGGAGCCTTTTATGGCTTTGTTGAACAGTTCGCCGCATTCCACGGGCACTATTTGGTCGTTCTTGCCCCAGACCATGCGGGTGGGAATGTTGACCCTAGCCAGTAGGCTGGTCAGTCGTGCGTCGTGCATGTAGGGTTTCCAGCAGAGGCGCACGGCCATCTCTCGGTTCCCCTCAGCAACCATCATTTCTTCTGGGGTGAATTCCCTGCCGTAGACGGCCTGGTATTCAGGGGCCTGGCTGGGGTCGTGGAACATCAGATCCAATACCTGGGCAGGGCTGATGATGAACAGGTCGGCAATCTCGCCCACGTTGGGTTTGATACCCACTGATCCCACCAGCATCAACTTACTGAAAGCATGGTTACAGGTGGCAGCAATCTCAGAGGCAATCCAGCCGCCCATGGAGAACCCAACAGCCCGGATACCTTCCAGTCCCAAGGTCTCCAGGTACCAGGTGTAGAAGGCGGCCATGTCTGGGATGGTCTCCAACCAGTCGGGTCGTTCCGACTTGGCGTAGCCGGGATGGGAGGGGTAGTAGACCGTGTACTTCTCAGCTAGGGCGTCGATGGATTTTAGCCATCCGTTGTTGCCGCCGGCGCCGTGAAGCAGTAATAGGGGTTCGCCCGATCCGCCCTTTAATGTGTGGACCTTGGTACCGCCAACATCCACTATCTCTTCTGTGAAAGCAACCATTTTGTATCTCCTTCGGAGGTCGATAGCTGACAGCGTTCAGTCGTCAGCTTCCAGCCTTTTTGCCGAGCCAAGCCCGGCATATTTTAAATTGTCTATTTGGAAGTATTTTCGCAGCCAACGATAAAGCTGACTGCTGTTAGCTACGCAGCGAGAGCCGCCTTCTGAAATGGGTCTGTTAGCTCTAAGTCCTTGCCGATCTCGCGGATGGCTGGCAGCACTTCTTGCCCCATAAGTTCCAGGCAGCGCATGGTGTCGGCGTGGGTGGTGTCTCCGTCGTTGGTCCAAACGCCTAAGATGCCCGGTCGGATGACTGACAGGACTTCACGCAGTTTCCTGACCACGGTCTCCGGGCTGCCCACGATCCAGCGGTTGGAGGCTAGAATCTCGTCATAGGACGCTGTCTCCAAGCCCAGACCTAGGAATGGGTCCTTGCGGATGCGGCCCAGGTATTTGGCAATCTTGGGGTCGTTGCGGTTGCCGCCGTAGCCCACCGGCAGCATGTAGTCTTTGGGTACTGGCACTCGGCCCACACCCACGTTGCCGGTCAAAAAACCCTTGGCCGACTCGTAAGCTTTTTCATCGGTGTCCTGCACGTGGATACGGCACAGGTAGCCAAAGTTCTCTGGCCCCGGTGTGTAGCCGGCCTCTCGGGCTGCTTCGGTGTAGATCTCCATCATGTCTTGGGTGCCCTGAGGGTCGGTCTCCAGGTAGATGTAGGGGTAACCACGCTCGGCGGCCCAGACCAGTGTCTGCGGGCTGCCAAGTCCGGGTATCCAAACCGGGGGATGGGGCTTTTGCAGGGGCATCTGGAACGGGTTAACCACCCGGAAGTGGTAATGCTTGCCCTCCCATCGGAAGGGACCTGGAGTGGTCCAAGTTTTGATTATCAGATCATGGGCTTCTTCGAACCGCTCCCGGTTGTGAAGGGGGTTAATATTGGCGGCCAGGCTTTCCACCCCGGTGCCGCGGACGAAGCCAGACACCACTCGTCCGTTGGAGATCATGTCGATCTCGGCGATCTCTTCAGCGACTCTTAAAGGGTTTTCAAAAGTAGGCAACGGGTTGCCCATCAAAACGATCTTGGGCTTTTTCGTGTTGCGAGCCAGGATGGCGGCTTCCAGGTTCATGGTGGCACCCAGGCAGGTGGGCGTGTTGTGATGCTCGTTTAGCATCAGGCCATCGAACCCCGCTTCTTCGCAGTATTCGTACTCATCCAGGTACTCGTTGTATTGGCGAGCGCCGATCTGCGGGTCAAAGTTCTTGTTGGAGAAGGTTAGCCGCACTGCTTGGTTGGGGCTGTTTCTGACAGCTTCCTCTGTGTAGCTGGTGTAGGCCCGTTCCGTGAACCGCATTAAAAACATGTCGTTACCTTTTAAGGGTTGGGCGTTGGACATTGAGCTGCCGATCTACTGTTAAGCGGCTGCCCTCTTATATAAACCAGTTTCCCTGAGCCTTCGCTATTATCGGAGCTCGTCTCTAGCGATTTGGAATCCAGTCAGGAAATGGGAGACTCCGTAGGCTGCGGGTCAGCGCCTATCCTAGCCTGCGGTGACAATCGGGTCAAGCAGACTGGGCACTGTCAGACCCACCGCCGTTAAACCCTGATTGTGCTATAGTTTATGAGCCGTTTTGGCAGGCTTGGAACGTAGTGTTTTTGTGCCCAACGGCGATAAATCACCAACCATCATCAGGAAGTTTTTCATGCCCAAAATTTTGGTAGCAGACCCTATCGGCGCAGAGGGTGTTGACCTGCTCAAAACCCACGCCGAAGTTGACGTTAAGACGGGTATGAAACCCCCGGAATTGCTGGCGATTATCGCCGACTATGAAGGCTTGGTCGTCCGTAGCGAGACCAAGGTAACCAAAGAAGTAATCGAGGCGGCTAAGAAACTGCAGGTGGTCGGCCGCGCTGGTATCGGCGTGGATAACATCGACTTGGAAGCGGCCACTGCCGCTGGCATCGCGGTGGTCAACGCCCCCACCGGCAATACCGTTGCCGCCGCTGAGCACACCATGGCCCTGATGTTGGCCCTTTCCAGAAACGTGCCCGCCGCCCACCAGTCGCTCAAGGCCGGTGAATGGAAGCGGAGTGCGTTCATGGGTGTGGAAGTCCGAGCCAAGACGCTGGGCGTCTGCGGACTTGGTCGGGTTGGATCAGAGGTCGCCCGTCGCGCCCAGAGCTTTGATATGAAACTGATTGGGTACGACCCGTTTGTGGCTCCCGACTATGCCAAGCGCATGGGCATTGAGTTGGTCTCATTGGAAGAACTGCTGGCCCAGTCTGACTTCATCACGTTGCACACTCCCTTGACCGACGGAACCCGCCACATGATTAGCGATGACCAGGTCAAGCTGCTCAAGCCGGGCGCCCGGCTGATCAACGTTGCCCGCGGCGAGTTGGTGGACGAGCAGGCGATTCTCAACGGACTGGAATCCGGTCAGTTGGGCGGGGTTGCTCTGGACGTTTTCGCCCAGGAACCGCCACAGAACACCGAGTTGGTTGGACACCCCAAAGTCGTGGTCACACCCCATCTTGGAGCCTCCACTGAAGAAGCCCAGCGCGAAGTAGCCATTGAAGCCTCCGAGCAGGTTTTGACGGTGCTACGGGGAGAACCGGCCCGGAACACGGTCAACGCTCCGTTCGTTGCCCCTGAAGTCCACGCGGTCTTGGCTCCCTACATACCGGTGGCCACTGTGGTCGGCAAATTGCTAACCCATCTAGCCGACGGCCAGTTCATTGGCATCACCATCAGTTACCAAGGCGAGATTGCCGAGCATGATACGCGCTCGCTACAGGCTGCGGTCTTGGCTGGGTTGATGGAGCCGATCACTACCGGACAGGTCAACCTGATTAACGCGCCGGTATTGGCTCGAGAACGAGGCCTGAATATAACCGAGCAGCACAATACCACCTCGCCGGAGTATTCAAGCATTGTTAGCGCCACCATCGAGACCAGCGAAGGCAAGGTTACCCTGGCCGGCACCTCACTGCGGAACGAGCCGCACATTGTGAAAATTGACGATTACTGGCTGGACATCATCCCAACCACTCCTTATATGTTGTTTGTGGACAACCAAGATCAGCCGGGCTCCATTGGTGCCGTAGGAATGATTGCCGGCCGACACA
Source organism: Dehalococcoidia bacterium (assembly GCA_963694265.1). Lineage (GTDB taxonomy): Bacteria > Chloroflexota > Dehalococcoidia > Lucifugimonadales > UBA3495 > UBA9611. The sequence goes on along the minus strand of CAVODA010000080.1, from coordinate 309 downwards.
ACATTAACATCAGCTTCATGGAAGTTGGTCGCTTGGCCCTCAGAGGCCGGGCCATGATGGTGATTGGGTTGGATGATCCAGTCCCTTCTGCAGTCATAGAAGAAATACAGGGCTTGGGGCATATCTCCAACGTTAGGTTGGCGCACTTGGGGTCGTTGTAAGGCTGGCATTTTTTGAATATAAGGTTGGCGCACTTGGGGTCGTTGTAAGGCCTGCACAGCAGGGTCTTAATCAATAAAAAGGCGGCGTCTGGTATACCAGCCAGACCCACGGATCGAGGAGAGAAAACATGGGTGACAAAATTGGAAT
>CAVODA010000079.1:0-6490 GCA_963694265.1 Dehalococcoidia bacterium | reverse complement strand
ACCGGAGCCGTTGGAGTTTGGTGATTCGGAATGCACTGTGTTATGTCCGGCAATCCGCTTATCGTCTTGATTGCGGTTGGCACAATGCTCTGTCAAAATGTAGGCTCAGAACAACTTGGCACACTCCAGACAATCTATCGGTGCGGCGAACGAAGCATGTTCCGGCCAGCCAATAGGAAAGTGATGGGCTATGGCAGACGAGTTATTGAACCTGGATTCAAAACCAGTGGCAAAAACATTGATTGCAGGTTGGCGACGGCAGTGGTCCGACGGCGGTGAGATTTCCGGAGGATTACCCAGGTATCTAATCAGCAAACTAGGCGCTAAGCAGATCGGAGAGATGGGCCCGGAAGTGTCCAAACTCTGCTACCCGTTCCAAGTGCCCGGAACCCATGACACCTACCGTCCCCGGGTTGCCTACAAAAACGGTCTACCCGTGCAGCCCATGACTCGGCGTAACCGGTTCTACGACGCGGGCAACGGTCTGGTTATCTTCTTGGGACAAGAACCCTGGTTTCGTATTGATGTCTACGCTGAAGCTTTCTTCAAGGCAGTAGAGGAGTTGGGCATACCCAAGATCGTCGCTGTGGAAGGCTACAACGGCGCAGCCCCGCCGGATGTGGAACGAAGTGTGAGCTGCATCTACAGTCGGGCCGACATGAAAGAGAACCTGGACAAGTACGGCTTACGCTACTCAAATTACGGCTCACAGAGTCGAAATGGCCCCACCATTGCCATGGCATTGGTAACCATTGCTCATTACGAACACCCTGAGTATGAGATGCTGCGGATGGGTGCTATGGCTCCCATGTACCCGTTCTTGACCTCCAACAGCGACCCTGTGGGAATCAACCTGGACCACCGCTCTTTCTACGACATCATGCGGAGGCTGAAGTCGATGTTCGACCTGGAAATTGATTTGTCCGAGTTGTTGTCCCTGGGCGAAGCCGAGTCACGGGAGTTGGTAGAGACTCTGGAAAAGATTGCCGAGACCAATCCCACGGCCAAAGACCTGATTGCCAGGGCCAAAGCCGACTTCAACTTTGTGCCATTTGAAACATCAGTAAATATGGACCCGGCTTTGAACCTGGCCTTGGAAGACATTCTCAGAAACGCGCCGGACCAGCCAGACGAATAAAACGCTGCTCAGGAATCGTTGTCTTTGACGGCTGCTAGATCAGTCCTTCTGCTAGAGCTGCTTTCTCGATTAGTTCCCAGCCAACGTCAGTTCCCGGCACAAAATGGTCGCAGGCCTCGCCTTCCAGAACCGATTTCCCAACCGGGTCTGCATCGGTGACTGACAAAAATGCCGCCGCTATCTCCGCTGCCAGTGTTGGGTCCAAGCTGCTCTGCGAAGTGAAACAGCAGTGGCTGTATCCGGGGCTGGACCAGAAAATACGCACTGTTTCTCGGTCTAACGAGCCGTCCTCGGCCATTGCTTCCATGACCTTTTGGCTCACAGCACCCGCATCGAGCTCTCCGCTGCTGACCCGTTCCACTACGTCACGTTCGTCGGACTTTGTCTGCGAATTCCGATCATCATAGAAACTGCTGGTTGATAGGTCTTTGCGCGGGTCTATCCCAGAGTCCTTCAAAAAGGAATAAGCCAACAGACCCGCCTGGACTGAAGACCTGGTCCCAAAGGCAAAGCTGCGACCCTTCAAGTCTTCCACGGTGTCTATACCTGAGTCGGCCTTGGTGATGAAGTGGGTGGTGAAGTTAATATCCACGTCCCGCATCGCGATGACGCTGCAGGCATCGGCCAACTGACGCTTGATCTTCACGTAGCTAAGCGGGCCGTTCCAGGCTAGGTCGATCTCGCCCTTAACAAACGCATCGACCATGTTGTCGTAGCCCGAATACAAGACCCAATCCAAGTCTATTCCTTTCTCGCGGAATAATTTCTCTAGTCCTTGAAAGACTTCCATATGGGAGACTGTAGCGGTGCCGCCTAACCTGACCATACCGGGCCTCCTGCAAAGGTAGTTTGAGAGAAGGGTTCGGGGTTCTAATATTCCCGAGGATTATAAGCCAGTATCTCTGGGCCAGCAATCAAAAGTTTGTCGGTTAGCAACGTCCGGTTAAGAGTGATTTGGACTTAGGCCGCCCTCGTGATTGCCTGGTCTAATATCTCTGCTGCCTGGTCAAGTTGAGCCTCTGTGGTGGTGAAGGGAGGCACAAATCGGAACACGGAACCCTTCCGCCGCACGCTGAGGATCAGACCGTGCTCCAGGCACCAACGCCCAATGGCTTTACCCTGTTCGTAGGCCGGTTCCCTGGTTAAACGGTCAGTCACCAATTCGATCCCCTGCAATAGGCCGCGCCCCCTGATGTCACCAATAATCTCGTGCTTCTGGGCCAACCTTTCCAAGTGCTCTCGCCAGTAGGCACCAATCCTGACGGCAACATCCGTCAACAGCTCTTCCATGACGATGTCGATGCTGGCGATGGCCACGTTACAGGGCAATGGGTCGTTTGAGTGGGAGTGCCCCACCACCAAGCCCGAGGCTGAGACCTTCTCTTCTATCTCGTCAGTGGTAATGGTGGCGCTGATGGCTACCCCACCGCCAAAATGCTTGGAGATGGTGAAAATGTCTGGGATCACTCCTTCATGTTCAAACCCCCACATGGAACCCAGCTTGGCCAGGCCGGTCTGGGCTTCATCAACGATTAGCAGAGCTCCCCGGTCTTCGCACTTGCGCTTCAGTTCACGGAGCCATCCATCAGGGAGGTCAATCACGCCGCCGGCGCTGAACAGTGGCTCAGTGATCACCGCGGCCAGTGGGCCGTCCGCCTGTGCGTCCAGCAGATCAAAGCTGGTGTTAAGACAGGTGTAATCACAACCGCCACGGTCTTTGCAGTAGGTACAGCGGTATTCGTAGGGAGCCAAGATGGGATAATGCCCCGGCGCGTAAGGCCCATAACCCTCATGCCATCCGGAGAATGTGACCGCTCTGGTGGAGTCGTTCATACCGTGGAAACTGACCGCTGGGCTGGCGATCTCATAGCCGCCGGTATACCGCTTGGCAATGGCCATGGCCGCTTCGTTGGAATCGCTTCCTGAAGTTAGAAACATGGACCGGTCCATGCCTTCGGGGGTTATCTCAGCCAAACGAGCGGCCAAGATGATCTCCTTATCATTGAACATGCTCATGTGGCTGTGGATCAGGGTCTCGCCGCTCTCTTGTAGCGCTTGGATTATGCGAGGGTGGTTATGGCCGAGGGCGCCGCACATCTGACCTGAATTGAAATCCAGGTATTCTTTGCCGTTAACATCACGCACCACCGAACCCCGACCCCAGACCATAATCGGCCCGGTTACGTCGTTAGAATCAATGCGGCTGCGGAAACTGTATTTTCGAGCCAGTTCAAGGAGTTCTGCTTCGGTCAGTTTCTGTGTCATGGACCCTCCACTAAATAATCAGGCCACCGGGAAATAATCGAGCCGCCGGGAGATAGTCAGGCTGCCCGAAAACAATCAGACCGCCAGTAACTTGGAGTCCTGACGGTCTAATCGTGCTTTGCCTTATTTGTTGCCCAGAGCGTTTGCTGTCTACTTCTTGAACTTGGGCATAACTTCTTTGCCGAACCGCTCAAGTTGATCTAGCACCACACTCTGTGGCGTGCCAATCACCGAGCCGACATTGATCTGCTCCAGCCCAGGATAACGGTTCTGGAGGTCGTCTATCTTTTCTGCGACCAACTCAGGTGGGCCGCAGAGCCACGAGCCAGCCTTGATGCCGTCTTCCAACGTGGGAAGACCTGCCGACCGGGCTTTGGAACCCTGACCTAGGTTGGATATCTGGTCGTCGGACAGTCCGCGGACGAATCCCAGAGGGGCAAACATTTTCATGTTCTCTTCAAAGAACGGGCGGGCCTCTGCAATTGCTTTTTCTTCTGTTTCCGCGATATGCATGGAGAACCCGATGGTCAGGTCAGCGCCCAACTCGGTTTCTCGGCCACTCTTGGCCAGCGTATCGCGCCATTGCCTAACCACTTGGTCTTGCGCTCCTCCGGCCGCAGCACCGCCACCGATGATGCCTTTAATGCTGTGTTTGACCATAAAGTCCATGGCTCGCTGGCTGGCGCTAACCATTGGCTGCCAAGTTTCCACTGGCAGGTTGCGTGGCCGTGGAACCAGTGTCAGTTCTTTCAGCGTATAACCTCGGTAGGGAACCTCTGGTGGTAGCTTGTAGTGCTTGCCCTCATGGCTAAAGGACTCTTCATTGAAGGCCTTCATCATGATTTCTACCTGTTCTTCAAATATCTCTCGGTTGGCGTCATTGTCTGTAAGGGTGCTGGGCACGCCAAAGGTGTCCACCTCCCTAGAGTGATAACCCCGGCCAACGCCAAAGATTACCCGCCCGCCGGTCAAAATATCGGCGGTGGCGTAGTCCTCGGCCAGTCGCAGGGGGTGCCACATGGGGTTGACGTTGAACCCACAGCCAAACTTCAAATTCTTGGTCAGGTGAGCCATATGAACGTACATCATCAATAGATTAGGGATGCACTCGTAGCCTTCATGTTGGAAGTGGTGTTCTGCTGACCAGAAGGTGTCGTACCCCAGTTCTTCCATCTTAAGGATGATTGCTTCGGCCTTGTCGAACACTCCGGCCAGCTTCTCGTCGGATAGCCTGCGGTCATTGACTGGTGTTGCATCGAAGCCCATATCGTCGAAATCGACGTGTCCGGCGAATAGGCTTCCAAATTTGGTAATCATTTCATACTCCTCGGTCTTTTGATGCCGTCTGACTATGGGGGTATCTTTGCCCATTTTAAGCAGGCACAAATTATTGTCAACTGGAGACTGATTTCTGGTCAAGTTGACCTTTAACCCTGCTTTTGGCCTGTTCTCACACAAAAGTTTCCAGAGAACGGCCTCCATCGTTTGTTAAACTCTTGTAATGTATATTGAAGGGTGCTCCAATATGAAAACTTGCACCTGGGCACGCGCGGGGAATGGCTAGAGCAAACGCGGGGCTCAATATCCTGGTTGTAGACGACGAATCAGAGTCTGCTATTCTCCGTGCCGTGCGCCGTCGGCTGGAAGAAGAGGGGTGGGAAACAACGGTAATAGAGCCCGAGTCTGGCCATTCTCTGGGAGAAGAGTTTGAATCGGCCACTCTGTGGTCCATAGAGCAATCCCTCCCAGATGCAGTTTTGTTGGATGTCCGGTTCGGTGAGCACCGAGACGACCAATTTAGGGGCTTAGGCATTCTGGGCGAAATTGTGGAACGGTGGCCCAAGTTACCCATTCTGATGTTCACCCAATACGCCCAGGGACCCGACCGTGAGACCGCAGTGCGGGGCTCGTTGAAATGGGACGCCCCAGTGGACTTCATAGACAAGTTGGCCAGCCCAGACGAAGTTGTCCTGCGCCTACGTAGGCTGATTGGGACGGCACCAGAGTCCATACCCATCGGCAACCATATACTGGTGGATGTCAGCTCTCGCCTGGTCTATGTCGGCGCAGGAGAAGAACGGGAACCAGCGCTGGAAATTCAGGGAATGAAGTTTGAAATCTTCAGAGAGCTTGCCGTTACCTGGTACCGCAGCCCCGGTGAATTAGTGGCATTCGCACGCCTGGAACGATACTCTGAAGGTGAAGATCCGCGGGCCTCTCTACGGGTGAGGATTAGAGAGATAAAAGATGCCATCGGCAAGGCGATGAACACTCGTTTTGGACCGTCTGAACTGATTATAAATATTAGGGACCAAGGATACCGGTTAGTGCCCCCCAAGTCATGAAGAGACTCATCAAACCATTAAAGATTAGCGGCGGAGTGATTGCCCTAGCGGGTGTCATTTTACTTATCCTCGCGCCGTTTCTTGGGAAGAATTACTTCGACTTGCTGTGGGCGGTCGAACCTTTTACCTATCTGGGCGGCGTCCTCATGGTACTTGGGTTGGGTATGACTGCGACCACTTACGTAGGAACTGCGTGGTTAAGAAGAAACTCTTATCAGGTGATAAACGGCCAAAATAACGGGCACAGTTGGAGTGAGACCACTCTGCAATATTTCCAATTGTTTGACCATGATTTGGGACGCCCTCTGCGGAGAATCGCCGGGAAAGAGCGGGAACTCAGGGCGGTGATGCAGGCAAATCCGGGCTCGGCCGATGCCGGTGTTATTGACCTGTTGGACGAAATAGAACGGCAGACGCCAAACTTCCGGCTGATGATGTCCAATATCCAAGTACTGATCCAATTGGAATCACCAGAGAGTGACGACGAACTCCTGCCCGTGGAGCCTAACGAGGTAATCAGGCGCATCGCCGACCGCTACACTCCCGTGGCTGCAGAAGCAGGCAAGGAGATCACCTGGTGGTCGGAGCCGTCTGAACTGGGCCTGGTCTACGCCAATACCAACGCCATTGAACACATAGTGACCAATCTGGTGGACAACGCAGTACGATTTGCCGGGACCCATGTGGAAGTGAAACTAACAAAGAACCCAACCCACTTCTTTGTGCGCGTTTGGGATGACGG